>NZ_JBFRFD010000337.1:0-4095 GCF_052114645.1 Arthrobacter sp. 2YAF22_2 | reverse complement strand
CGGACTGTGTCGCTGAGGTCCTGGTAGTCCTCGCTGAGTTCAAAATCTGGCATTGGGTGACTCCWGTGTCGGGTGCGTTCGTCTGGTGCGGCTGTGGTGTTGCAGCTGTGGTGGGTTAGTCCGCGCCGAGCGCGAGGGCCGCTTCTTCGGCGGCGGCTTCGGCCTGCGAGGGGTTGGCCCCCGACGGTCCGTCCGGGGCTGCGGGGTGGATGGTGGCGAGGACCTGGTCTGCCTTCACGAGGTCGCCCGTGCCGATGCTGATGTGCACGGTCCCGTCCAGCGGCGCCACGAGCTGGTGCTCCATCTTCATGGCCTCCACCGAGAGCAGGACCTGGCCGGCTTCGACGGTGTCGCCGTTGCTGACGGAAACGGACACCACGGTGCCGGGCATCGGCGAGCGCACGGCCGGGTCGGCGGCACCCTCCTCGCGTTCGACGGCGGCGAGCACCCGGGCCAGCCGGGTTTCGCGGCTGAGCGGTTCGAGGCGGCAGGACCAGCCCCCGTTGCCGAGATAGACGAACTCCGGTGGGTTCTCCCGCGGGAAGTCCTGCCCGGACTGCACGTGCGCGAACCTCTGTTCCACGCCGTCGATATCGAAGAGGATGTTGTCGCTGGAGAGGCCGATCACCGACACGTCGTGCTCGGGGCCGCCGTCGACCCGCACCCGGGCGCGGCCGAGATCGATGTTTTCGACGAATGTCACCGCGACGGTAGAGAGACCGCCGCCGGGGGTGCCGAAGCTCATGGTCCACGGGGCCGGGACGCCCAGGCGCCAGCCGCGGGGGCTGTCCCACGGCGATCCCACGCCGGTGGGACCCTCGGCGAGAACCCAGAAGGGCAACGCCGCCGCCATCAGCTCCGCGTCGCCGGGGCGGCGGAACCTGAAGCCCAGCATCTTGCGTTCGATCAGGCCGGTGTCGAGGCGTCCGGCGCGGACGTCGGCGTCGTTGATCAGGAGCCGCAGGTATTCGACGTTGGTGTCCGGGCCCAGGACGGTATAGCGGGAGAGCGCCGTGTCCAGCTTCTCCAGGGCCGCGGCGCGGTCTTTGCCCCAGGCGATGACCTTGGCCACCATCGGGTCGTAGTCGCTGGAGATTTCCAGGCCGCGCCGCAGCGAGGAGTCGATCCGGATGTCCGGGTCCGCGGCCGCCGGCGTGGGTGCATCTGCGTCCTCCAGCAGGGTGAAGATCTCGCCCCGTTCATCGAGGAGCAGTATCTCGCCGCCGGAGGGCAGGAAATTCCGCTCCGGCACCTCGGCGTAGACGCGGGCCTCCACCGAGTGCCCGCTGAGGACGACGTCGTCCTGTTTGACGGTGAGTTCTTCGCCGGCGGCGATCCGCACCTGCCATTCGACGAGGTCGACGCCGGTGACCATCTCGGTGACCGGGTGTTCGACCTGCAGCCGGGTGTTCATCTCCATAAAGAAGAACTCGTCCGGGGCGTTGTCGGAGACCAGGAACTCCACGGTTCCGGCGCCGGAGTAACTGACGCTGCGGGCGGCCTGGCAGGCCGCCTGGCCGAGGCGGGCCCGGATTTCGGCGCCGTCGGGCAGGGACTCCAGCAGCGGGGACGGTGCTTCCTCGATGACCTTCTGGTGGCGGCGCTGCAACGAGCACTCGCGCTCCCCCAGATGGATGACGTTGCCGTGGTTGTCCGCCAGGACCTGCACCTCGATGTGCCGCGGGGTGGTGACGAGCCGCTCCAGGAACAGGGTGTCGTCGCCGAAGGCGCTGGCCGCGACCCGGCGGGCGGTGGCCAGGGTGGCTTCCAGGTCCTCGGCCCGTTCGACGATGTGCATGCCCTTGCCGCCTCCGCCGGCGGAGGGCTTGATCAGCAGCGGGAAGCCGACGCCGGCCGCAGCTTCGATCAGCTGCGCGTCGCTCATGCCGGGTTCGGCGATGCCGGGAACCACTGGCACGCCGTAGCCGGTGACGTGGTTCTTGGAGCGGATCTTGTCGCCCATGACGTTGAGTGATTCAACGCCGGGGCCGATGAAGGTGATGCCGGCCTGTTCCAGGGCGCGGGCGAAGTTGACGTTCTCGCTCAGGAAGCCGTAGCCGGGGTGCACGGCCTCGGCTCCGGTGTCGCGGCAGGCCTGGATGATGGCTTCGATCTTGAGGTAGCTTTCGGTGGCCGCGGCCGGTCCGATCCGGACGGCGAGGTCAGCGTCCCGCACGTGGCGGGCGCCGGCGTCGGCGTCGGAGTAGACAGCCACCGAACGGATGCCCAGGGCCCGCAGGGTGCGAATCACGCGGCAGGCGATCTCGCCGCGGTTGGCGACGAGCACGGTGCCGAAAAGGGGCTTTGCGGCGGGGGAAAATGTTGACGAAGAGATAGTCACTGCTGGCTCACATCCGGAACAGGCCGAAGGAGGTCTCCGGCAGCGGGGTGCGGGAGACGACGTCGAGCGCCAGCCCCAGGACGGTGCGGGTGTCCGCGGGGTCGATGATGCCGTCGTCCCAGAGGCGGGCGGTCGAGTAGTAGGGGCTGCCCTGGTCCTCGTACTGGGCCTTGATCGGGGCCTTGAACGCTTCCTCGTCCGCGGCGGACCATTCCTCGCCGCGGGCCTCGTACTGGTCCCGCTTCACGGTGGCCAGCACGCTGGAGGCCTGGTTGCCGCCCATCACGGAGATCCGGGACGCGGGCCACATCCAAAGGAACCGCGGCGAGTAGGCCCGGCCGCACATGGAGTAGTTGCCGGCGCCGAAGGACCCGCCGATCACCACGGTCAGCTTGGGCACGCGGGCGGTGGCGACGGCTGTGACCATCTTGGCGCCGTTCTTCGCGATCCCACCCTGCTCATAGTCCTTCCCGACCATGAAGCCGGAGAGGTTCTGCAGGAAGATCAGCGGGATACCGCGCTGGTCGCAGAGTTCAATGAAGTGCGCGCCCTTGAGTGCGGACTCACTGAACAGCACGCCGTTGTTGGCCACGATGCCGACCGGGTGGCCGTGGAGTTTGGCGAAGCCGGTGACCAGGGTGGTGCCGTAGTTCTTCTTGAATTCGTGGAAGCGGCTGCCGTCCACCAGCCGGGCGATGACTTCGCGGGCGTCGTACTGGGCGTTGACGTCGGTGGGGACCGCGCCGTACAGCTCTTCCGGATCGGCCAGAGGTTCGACGACGGTGTCCACGTCCCAGGCGGGCGCGGCCGGCTTCGGCAGCGTGGAGACGATGTCGCGGACGATCTGCAGGGCATGCTCGTCGTTCTCGGCCAGGTGGTCGGTCACGCCGGAGATCCTCGAGTGCACGTCGCCKCCGCCGAGTTCCTCSGCCGTGACGATCTCGCCGATCGCGGCCTTCACCAGCGGCGGGCCGCCCAGGAAGATSGTGCCCTGGTTGCGGACRATSACGGTCTCGTCGCTCATCGCGGGRACGTAGGCGCCGCCGGCGGTGCAGGACCCCATCACCGAGGCGATCTGCGGGATCTTCGCCGCGGACATCTGCGCCTGGTTGAAGAAGATCCGGCCGAAATGCTCCTTGTCCGGGAACACCTCGTCCTGTTTGGGCAGGAAGGCCCCGCCCGAGTCCACGAGGTAGATGCAGGGCAGCCGGTTCTCCAGCGCGATTTCCTGTGCGCGGAGATGCTTCTTCACCGTCATCGGATAGTAGGTGCCGCCTTTGACCGTGGCGTCGTTGGAGATCACCAGGACCTGGCGGCCGTGGACCAGACCGATCCCGGCGATCACTCCGGCGCCCGGCGAATCGCCGTCGTACATCCCGTCCGCGGCCAGCGGGGCGATCTCCAGGAACGGGCTGCCGTCATCCAGCAGCCGGTCGACCCGTTCCCGCGGCAACAACTTGCCACGGGCAACGTGCCGTTCCCGGGACTTTTCCGGCCCGCCCAGTGCGGCGGTGGCGAGACGCTCCTTCAGCTCCCGGGCCAAGCCGAGCTGCGCCTCGCGGTTCGCGGCGAAGGCGGCCGTACCCGTGTCCACCTGGCTGGCGATTGTCTCCATTGACTGCTTCCGTCCTGGGCCGTGGCGCCGGCGCGTGGTCCCGGCGGCCACCGGCAATTTCGGTTAGTACCGCATAACTGAGTTTTAGGTTAGTCTCTATTAACTGTGATGTCCACCACGGGACAGTCGAGACGAGGGA
>NZ_JBFRFD010000336.1:0-4114 GCF_052114645.1 Arthrobacter sp. 2YAF22_2 | reverse complement strand
GGGGTGTTCTCGCCAGTGCCGCCGCCGAGTTCCTCTTCGTTGCTGAAGACGGTGACGCGACGGCCGGCGAAGGCGAAGGTACCGTCGCCGTCGACGGCGCTCAGCAGGCCGGCGGGGCCGTGGCAGAACGGGGCGATGATCTTGCCCTGGGCATTGGCTTCGGTCAGGAGCTTGCCGAGGTCTGCGTCCTGGAAGAGGTCCGCCATCGGGCCGTGGCCGCCAGGCATGACGATCGCGTCATAACCGGTGAGCCTGGYGTCGGCCAAAACCAGCGGCGCGGAAAGTTCGGCGTCGATCTCGGCAAGGTAAGCGCGGAAGCCGTCCGCACGGTCCTGGCCGCCAGCGGAATCGGGGGCCAGGCTGACCTCGTCCACGGTGGGCTTGGCACCGCCCGGGGTGGCGATGTGGACCGTGTGGCCGGCCTTGGTCAGGGTCTGGTGCGAGACGACCAGTTCCTCGGCCCAGTAGCCGGTAGGGTGCTTGCTGCCGTCGCGCATGGTCAGGGAATCGGCGGCGGATACGACCATCAGGATGTTGGCCATGGTGTACTCCTGTTCTGCCGGCCACGGGCCGGCTGGTGGGTGGTGATAGGGGGTGGGTCTAGCGTGCGGCTTCGAGCTCGGCGAAGGTGGCGCCGTCGAGGACGACGCCGGCGGCGGCCAGGTTTTCTTCGAGGTGCTTGATGGAGCCCGTTCCCGGGATCGGCATCATCACGGGGGAGCGGCGCAGCAGCCACGCCAGCGCCACCTGGGAGGTGGTGGCGCCCAACCGCTTGGCGGCCGCGTCGAGGGGGCCGCCCGGACGGGCCAGTTCGCCAGCGGAGATGGGGGCCCAGGGGATGAAGCCGATGCCCTTCTCCTCCGCGTAATTCAGGACGTCCTCGGAGCTGCGGTCGGTCAGGTTGTACCGGTTCTGCACGGTGGAGACCGTGAAGTGCTTCCCTGCCTGCTCCAGTTCGGCCACGCTGACCTGGGACAGGCCCAGGGCCTTGACCTTGCCCTCGTTCTGGAGCTCACGAAGGACGCCGAACTGTTCTTCGGCGTCGACCTTCGGGTCGATCCGGTGCAGCTGCAGCAGATCCAGCGCCTCGACCTTGAGCTTGCGCAGGCTCAGTTCGGCCTGCTGGCGCAGGTACTCGGGCCGGCCCACCGGCACCCACTGGTTCGGCCCGGTGCGGGTGAACCCGACCTTGGTGGCGATCTTCAGGCCTTCCCGGTAGGGATGAAGTGCCTCTGCAAGGATTTCTTCGCTGATGTTGGGCCCGTAGGAATCGGCGGTATCGATAAAGTCGACGCCCAGTTCAACGGCGCGACGCACGACGGCGACGGCGGCAGTCCGGTCGGCCGGCTCGCCCCAAACGCCGTCGCCGACGATGCGCATGGCGCCGAAGCCCAGGCGGTGAACCGTGCCCAGGTCCGACAGGTCGATCGTCGCAGACACTTCCTGATGCTGTGTGTTGTCTTGGCTCATGGAGGCGGCAACACACTAAGGGTGCTGAGTATTCCGCCGAGCTGCCCGCGGGCCAACCGTTCGGGCAGAAATAAGACGGGCGCCGGCGTCGTTGGCATTTGTAGGCGTCCGGGCGGTTTCCGGCCCGGCGCACCGGGGTCTCCCCACATTTCGCTCCGCTACGAAAGGCCGGCTTTTCCGTGACTGTTCCGCTTTCCATCCTTGACCTGGCAATCATCGGCAAGGGCCAGACGGCGGCAGAAAGCTTCGCCGGCAGCGTGGCCATGGCGCAGCGTGCCGAGGAGCTGGGGTACCGCCGCATCTGGTACGCCGAGCACCACAACATGTCGTCCATCGCGTCCTCGGCGACCAGCGTCCTGATCGCCCACATTGCCGCGCAGACGAAGACCATCCGGCTGGGTGCCGGCGGCGTGATGCTGCCGAACCACGCGCCGCTGACCATCGCCGAGCAGTTCGGCACGCTCGAGACCTTGCATCCCGGACGGATCGACCTGGGCCTGGGCCGTGCCCCGGGCAGCGATCAGAACACCATGCGGGCCCTGCGTCGCGACCCGATGAGCGCGGACAGCTTCCCGCAGGACGTCTTGGAACTGCAGGGCTATCTGACCGGCCCGACCCGTATCCCGGGCGTGGAGGCCACCCCGGGCAAGGGCACCAACGTGCCGCTCTACATCCTGGGCTCGTCGCTGTTCGGGGCCAGGTTGGCTGCCCAGCTGGGATTGCCGTACGCCTTCGCCTCGCACTTCGCCCCGAATGCGCTGCAGGACGCCGTGGCAATCTACCGCCGGGAATTCAGGCCCTCCGAGCAACTGGATGCCCCGCACGTGATTGCCGCCGTCAACGTGATCGCCGCGGATTCCGCCGCCGACGCGCAGGAAATGTTCCAGGCCACCAAGCGGGCCCGGGTCTCGCTGTTCTTCGGCAACGGACGGGTCTTCAGCGACGACGAGGCGGACATGATCCTGGACTCGCCGCAGGGCCAGCACATGGCGCAGATGATGAAATACTCTGCCATCGGCACCCCTGTCGCCGTGCTGGAATACCTTGAGGAGTTCACCCGGCACGCCGACGCCGACGAACTGATCGTCGCGCACCAGAGCGCCGCCGTTGCAGACCGGCTGCGCTCCGTGGAGCTGCTGGCCGAAGTCGCCGGAATCGCCGACCTCGCTCCGCGCCGCGCCTAGCGTCACGGCCGGCGGGCTGAGCCACGGCCGGGCCGGCTATTCGCAGGCGATCCCGTCGCCGTCGCGGTCCAGCTTGCTGCTGTAGCCTGGCTGGCCACGCCGGAGCGGGGCCGCGCCCGCGGCCCGCACGGCAGCGCAGTTTGCGTAGGAGACAGCGGCCGGTACCGGGAGGGGCGCCGGCGGCGCAGGGACGGGTGCCGGCGCGGCCGGGGCCGGGGCGGCCGGGGCCGGGGCGGCCGGTGCAGGGACCGGCGCGGCGGGAGCCGGAGCCGGAGCCGGAGCGGGTGGCTGCGCGTTCGTGGGGGCCAGAGCGTCCGGGCAGTCGGCRAGGATCCGGGCCATGGCGTCGTGCTCGGCTTGGGTGACCCAGAGCGCGTAGCTGGCCTTGACCGAGATCTGCCGGGCCACGTATGAGCAGCGGTAGGACTTATTCGGCGGCAGCCAGGTGGCGGCGTCGCCGTCGCTCTTTTGCATGTTCGCGGGGCCGTCCACGGCCAGGAGGTTCAGCGGATCGTTGGCGAATGCCAGGCGCTGGGCCGGGCTGAGCTGCTGGGCGCCCTTTTGCCAGGCATCGCTGAGCGCCACGACGTGGTCGATCTGGACGGCCGTGCTTGTGGTGTTTCCGCGGACGAAGCTGATCAGCTTGGCTGTATAGGGGTCGTTCAGGGCGCCGGAGAGCACGACGCAGTCCCGAGTCCCGGGCTTGAGGGCGACTGCTGTGAGGTCGCGGCGGAGCGTGTCGTTGCGGGTATCGCAGCCGTTGCGGTCGACGTCGGCCCAGGCCTGGCCGAACTGGTCGCGGGAGTATCCGGTCTTGGGCGCCCTGCCCTTGATCGGGAGGGTCGCCAGTACATCCAGGGCTTTACTGGCGTAGGCCGGCTGCTGCTGCGGAGCGGACGCCCCGGAGAGGGTGACAGCGGGGGCAGTGTCCGGGTCCAACGGGGCGCCGGCATCGGCCGTTGCGGTCGGCGTGGACGAGGGGGTCGCGGAAGGGGCGCTGGACGACGTTTCGACCGCGGGGTCGGCAGCGGCGGGCGTAGGGCCAGCGCAAGCGGTGGACGAGATCAGCAGCAGCCCGACGGCGCCGCAGGCGATCCAGTCGACGGCGCCCCTGCGTCCGGAAGCTCCCGAGCGAACGCTGGCGGAATCGCGCCTGCCGGCATCAACGCTGCCTGAAATGACCCTGCCTGAAACAAGCCTGCGCAATCGTTCCCCCAAATTCGTGCGTGATTCCCGGCCGTCTTCAGCCTGGTACAGCCTACCGGCGGCGTCCCCGGAACCGGGCCGGTGCCACGCCGGGGTCCGGGCTGGGAGTACTCAGGCGAGGAGCAGGGCCACTCCGATCATGGCGGGGACGGCGACCACGGTGGTGATCAGGACGGTGTCCTTGGCGACCGTGAGTGCGGTCCGGTACCGGTTGGCCACCACAAAAACATTCTGCGCCGTGGGCAGGGCGGATG
>NZ_JBFRFD010000335.1:0-4116 GCF_052114645.1 Arthrobacter sp. 2YAF22_2 | reverse complement strand
CGCAGTGGCTGTCCCGCTACTCCGCCTCGCTGCTCGGCGTCTTCGGCACCCCGCAGCGCGTGCTGGTTCGCGGCGCCGGCTGCCTCGTCTGGGACGCCGACGGCAAGGAGTACCTGGACCTGCTCGGCGGGATCGCGGTGAACGCGCTGGGCCATGCCCACCCCTTCGTCACGTCGGTGATCTCCAGCCAGCTGGCCACCCTGGGCCACGTCTCCAACTTCTTCACCAGCCCCACCCAGGTCGCCCTGGCCGAGAAACTGCTGGACCTTGGCCACGCCCCGGCCGGGTCCAGGGTGTTCTTCGCCAACTCCGGTACCGAAGCCGTCGAGGCCGCCTTCAAACTGGCCCGGCGCAACGGTGGTTCCAGCCCCAACAACACAGCGAAGCCGCGCACCAAGATCATCGCCCTCGACGGCGCCTTCCACGGCCGCACCATGGGTGCCCTGGCGCTGACCTCCAAAGAGGCCTACCGGGCGCCGTTCGCGCCGTTGCCCGGCGGCGTCGTGCACGTCCCCTTCGGCGACATCGAGGCGCTCCGCGCCGCGATTGACGACACCACCGCCGCCGTCTTCCTCGAACCGATCCAGGGCGAGGCGGGCGTCCGGCCGCTGCCCGCCGGCTACCTGCGGGCGGCCCGCGAAGCCACCAGCGCCGCCGGTGCCCTGCTGATCCTGGACGAGGTCCAGACCGGCATCGGCCGGACCGGCAAGTGGCTGGCCAGCGAAGACGCCGGGATCGTCCCCGACGCCGTCACCCTGGCCAAGGGCCTGGGTGGCGGCTTCCCGATCGGCGCCCTCATCACCTACGGTCCGGAGGTGTCCGCGCTGCTCTCCGCCGGCCAGCACGGCACGACGTTCGGCGGCAACCCGGTGGCCACCGCGGCCGCCCTGGCTACCCTGCACGTGCTGGAAAACCAGCACGTGCTTGCCCACGTCCGGGAGGTGGGGGAGCATCTGCGCTCCGGCCTCGCCGGGATCGACGGCGTCACCGAGGTCCGCGGCGAAGGCCTGCTGATCGGCTTTGACCTCGACGCCGACGTCGCCCCAGCCGTCGTGGCCGCGGGACTCGATGCCGGGTTCATCGTCAACAGCCCCGGCCCGCACACCATCCGGCTCGCGCCGCCACTGATCCTGACCACGGACCAGGCCGACCGCTTCCTCGCCGCGCTGCCGGCACTCCTCCAGACCGCAAAGGACGCCCTGTGACCGCACCTGTGACAACCCGCCACTTCCTCAAGGACACGGACCTCACCCCGGCCGAGCAGGCCGAGGTGCTGGAGCTCGCGGGCCGGATGAAGGCCGCCCCGTACAGCGTCCAGCCCTTTGCCGCCGCGGGCAGCGGCCGCAAGACCGTTGCCGTCATCTTCGACAAGACCTCCACCCGCACCCGGGTTTCCTTCGCCACCGGCATCGCTGACATGGGCGGCAACGCGCTCATCATTAACCCGGGCGAGGCCCAGATCGGCCACAAGGAATCGGTCGAGGACACCGCCAGGGTGCTCGAACGCATGGTGTCCACCATCGTGTGGCGGACCGGTGCCCACGCCGGCCTGGTCGCGATGGCCGAAAACTCGGGCGTGCCGGTGATCAACGCCCTGTGCGACGACTACCACCCCTGCCAGCTCCTGGCCGACCTGCTGACCATCAAGGAGCACAAGGGCGCCCTGGCGGGCCTCACCATGAGCTACCTCGGCGACGCGGCCAACAACATGGCCAACTCCTACCTGCTGGCCGGGGTGACGGCAGGCATGAACGTACGCATCGCCGGCCCCGACGGCTACCTGCCGTCCCCGGAGATCGTCGCCGCGGCGGAGGAGCGCGCCGCCCAGACCGGTGGTTCGGTGCTGGTCACCGTCGACGCTGCCGAGGCCCTCCTCGGCGCCGACGTCGTCGCCACCGACACCTGGGTCTCAATGGGCCAGGAAGACGAAAAGGCGGCGCGGATGAACCTGTTCCGCAACTATTCCGTGGACGAGGACGCCATGAAACTCGCCGCCCCGGACGCCGTCGTGCTGCACTGCCTCCCGGCGTACCGTGGCTACGAAATTTCCGCCAGCGTGATCGACGGACCGCATTCAGTGGTCTGGGACGAGGCCGAGAACCGGCTGCACGCCCAGAAAGCCCTGATGGCGTGGCTGATGCACCGTTCCGGCCTGGCCGTGGTTGAAGGACTCGGATAGTGTCCGTCCAGCCCGCCGCCCAGGGGGCCAGCCCGGCCACCAAGACGGCACGGCAGGCGCGGATCACCGCGATCCTGACCGGCGAGTCCGTCCGTTCGCAGGCCGAACTGGCCGCCCTGCTCGCGGACGACGGCGTGCAGGTCACCCAGGCCACGCTCTCCCGCGACCTCGTCGAGCTCGGCGCCGTCCGGGTCCGCGGCAAGGACGGGGTACTCGTGTACGCCGTGCCGGGGGAGGGCGGCGAACGGGGGGCCAAGAGCGGCGTGACCCAGGAGATCCTCGATGCCCGGCTGGCACGGCTCTGCGGGGAACTGCTGGTCACGGCCGAGGCGTCCGCGAACCTCGTGGTGCTGCGCACCCCGCCGGGCGCAGCGAACTTCCTGGCCCTCGCGATCGACCACTCGGTGATGCCCTCGATCCTGGGCACCATCGCCGGGGACGACACCGTGCTGCTGGTCACCCGCGACCCGGCCGGCGGCGCCGCCGTCGCCGCCCGCTTCCTGCAACTGGCCGAGGAAGCCGGCCAGTGAACTTTCAGCAGAGAACTTGCACCAGAGACCCCAAGAACCCAACAACTAAGGAGCATTTGAAGTGACTGAGCGTATTGTGCTGGCCTACTCCGGTGGCCTGGATACTTCCGTAGCCATCGGCTGGATCGGTGAAGCGACCGGCGCCGAGGTCATCGCCGTGGCAGTCGACGTCGGACAGGGCGGTGAGTCGCTGGAGACCATCCGGCAGCGCGCCCTCGGCTGCGGCGCCGTCGAGGCCTATGTGGCCGACGCGTCCGACGAGTTCGCCAACGAGTACTGCGTGCCCACGCTGAAGGCGAACGCCCTCTACCAGGGCCACTACCCGCTGGTTTCCGCGATCTCCCGCCCGGTGATCGTCAAGCACCTGGTCAAGGCCGCCCGTGAATTCGGCGCCACCACCGTCGCCCACGGCTGCACCGGCAAGGGCAACGACCAGGTCCGCTTCGAGGTCGGCATCCAGACTCTCGGTCCGGACCTGAAGTGCATCGCACCGGTCCGTGACCTCGCCCTGACCCGCGACAAGGCCATCGCCTTCGCCGAGGAAAAGGGACTGCCGATCGAGACCACCAAAAAGAACCCGTACTCGATCGACCAGAACGTCTGGGGCCGCGCCGTCGAAACCGGCTACCTCGAGGACATCTGGAACGCGCCCACCAAGGACATCTACGACTACACCGCCACGCCGGAATTCCCGCCGGCCCCGGATGAGGTCACCATCTCCTTCGAAGCGGGTGTGCCGGTCGCTATCGACGGCGTCAAGGTCACCCCGCTGCAGGCCATCAAGGAACTGAACCGCCGCGCCGGCGCCCAGGGCGTGGGCCGGATCGACGTCGTCGAGGACCGCCTGGTCGGCATCAAGTCCCGCGAAATCTACGAGGCCCCCGGCGCGATGGCGCTGATCACCGCGCACAAGCACCTCGAGGACATCACGATCGAGCGCGAGCAGGCCCGCTTCAAGGCGACCGTGGGCCAGCGCTGGGCCGAGCTGGTCTACGACGGCCAGTGGTTCTCCCCGCTCAAGCGCTCCCTGGACGCCTTCATCGAAGACACCCAGCGCTACGTCTCCGGCGACATCCGCATGGTCCTGCACGGCGGCCAGGCGATCGTCAACGGGCGCCGCTCCGAGACCTCGCTCTACGATTTCGACCTCGCCACGTACGACACCGGCGACACGTTCGACCAGTCGATGGCGCGCGGCTTCATCGAGCTGTGGGGCATGTCCGCCAAGGTTGCCTCCGGCCGCGACATCCGCGTCGCAGGAAAGTAGCCCGCGTGGCTGATCAAAGGTCCGCAACCAAGTCCGGGTCAACCAACACCGGCGCGCTCTGGGGCGGCCGGTTCGCCGGCGGCCCCGCGGACGCCCTCGCCGCGCTGAGCAAGTCCACGCACTTTGACTGGCGGCTGGCC
>NZ_JBFRFD010000334.1:0-4120 GCF_052114645.1 Arthrobacter sp. 2YAF22_2 | reverse complement strand
AGGCCGGCCACGACGTCGTCGGGGTCCACCTCGCGCTCTCCCGCATGCCCGGAACGCTGCGCACCGGCAGCCGCGGCTGCTGCACCATCGAGGACTCGCGCGACGCCTGGCGGGCCTGCGATGTGCTCGGCATTCCGTACTATGTATGGGATTTCTCTGAGCGTTTCAAGGAAGACGTCGTTCAGGACTTCATCGACGAATATGCCGCCGGCCGCACGCCCAACCCGTGCATGCGCTGCAACGAGCGGATCAAGTTTGCCGCCCTGCTGGAAAAGGCGATTGCGCTGGGTTTCGACGCTGTCTGCACCGGCCACTACGCCAAGGTGATCACCGACGCCGAGGGCAACCCCGAGCTGCACCGCGCCGCGGACTGGGCCAAGGACCAGAGCTACGTACTGGGCGTCCTCACCCATGAACAGCTCCGACACTCGATGTTCCCGCTAGCGGAGACGCCGTCCAAGGCTGAGGTGCGGGCCGAGGCAGAACGCCGCGGGTTGTCTGTGGCCAACAAGCCGGACAGCCACGACATCTGCTTCATCCCGGACGGCGACACCGCCGGCTGGCTTGCCGAAAAGATCGAGATGACCACCGGCGACATCGTGGACGAGTCCGGCGCCAAGGTCGGCGAGCACCCCGGCGCCAACGCCTTCACCGTCGGCCAGCGCCGCGGCCTGAAGCTGGGCACGCCGGCCGCCGACGGCAAACCGCGCTTTGTACTGGAGATCCGGCCCAAGGAAAACAAAGTGGTGGTGGGCCCGGAGGCGCTGCTGGCCATCGACGAGATTCGCGGCATCAAGGTCTCCTGGGCCGGGCTGCCAATCGCCGAGGTTGCCACCAGCGAGGAGTTCGACTGCTACGCCCAGGTCCGCGCCCACGGGGACCCGGTGCCGGCCACCGCCCGGATGGAGCGCGGGGACCTTGTCGTCACCCTGACCGAGCCGCTGCGCGGTGTGGCCCCCGGCCAGACCGTGGTGCTGTACCAGGGCAGCCGGGTCCTGGGCCAGGCCACCATCGACGCCGCGCGGTCGCTGCAGCGCGCCRCCCTCTAGCTTTTCTGGGCCGACTCCACGGACCGTGGGACATGCCCGCCCGCGAGCGCCCCCGACCGGGGCACATGCTCATTCTTCGCAGCCAGGGACGAGCAGCGCAGGATTGTGTCCATTGCCGGGAGGGCAGGAGCGCTTGTCCATTCGCCAACCAGGCCGCGGGACATGCTCACCCGCAGGCCCCAAGTCCGCAGCGCATGCTCATCCTTCGCGGCCAGGGATGCGCAGAGTGGGGTTGTGTCCGTTCCCCGGCCCGTACTGGGGGCATGTCCATTCGTCAACCAGGCCGCGGGGCATGCTCACCGGCTGGCCCCGAGGCCGTGGCGCATGCTCACCCGTAGGCCCCGAGTCCGCAACGCATGCTCATCCTTCGCGGCCAGGGATGCGCAGAGTGGGGTTATGTCCATTCCTGGCCGTGTGCGGAGGGCATGTCCGGTGGTGCCTGGCGTAGACCGCGCCCATCACAGAAGAATCAGGTCCGCGCTTCCGGGTGCCGGAAATAGTGCCGAAATCCTGCAGAAAACGATGAGTTTCGTGCGATAGTGTAAATTTTGTGTCTCAACTCACAAGAGAAGGCGATTCATCGAGTGGTCTTCTGGTTGAATCTAGGAATCACGACGGCGTGCTGCCTACCGAGTCAAGCTAGTTCGGGCCGCGCACCAGTACTCATCGAACAGAAAGTTCACAGATGGCAATGAACAAAAAGGCCTTCCAGAGCGTCATCGCGCTCGCCGGGGTTTCCGCCTTTGCACTGACGGCCTGCACGGGCCCGTCTGGCGGCGGCGGTGGCTCATCAGCTGCAGCCAGCGGCCCCATCGCCTACGGCACCACGGACAAGGTCACCGCGCTGGATCCAGCCGGATCTTACGACAACGGTTCGTTCATGGTGATGAACCAGGTCTACTCCTTCCTGCTCAACTCCAAGCCCGGCAGCGCCGATCCCGTTCCGGACCTGGCCGAGTCGGCATCCTTCACAAAGCCGACCGAGTTCACCGTCAAGCTCAAGTCCGGTCTGAAGTGGGCCAACGGGCACACCCTGGACTCCAAGGACGTCAAGTTCTCCTTTGACCGGCAGATGAAGATCAACGACCCCGCAGGCCCCGCGAGCCTGCTGGGGAACATCGACAGCATCACGGCCCCCGACGCCACCACCGTTGTCTTCAAGTTGAAGCTGGCCAACGACCAGACCTTCGCGCAGATCCTCAGCAGCCCTGCCGCGCCGATCGTGGACGACGAAGTCTTCCCGGCCGACAAGCTGCTCGACGACGACTCGATCGTCAAGGCCAAGGCCTTCTACGGCCAGTACACGATTGACACGTACAAAAAGAACGAGCTGATCAGCTTCAAGGCCTTCCCCGATTACAAGGGCGTGCTGGGCAAGCCGGCCAACGATGCGGCGACGATCAAGTACTACGCCGATCCCACGAACATGAAGCTGGACATCCAGCAGGGCAACATCGACGTGGCCAACCGTAGCCTGAGCGCCACCGACATTGATGACCTGAAGAAGGATTCCAAGGTCAAGGTCAACGTCGGTCCCGGCGGCGAAATCCGCTACATGACGTTCAACTTCAACACGATGCCGTTCGGCGCCAAGACCGCGGATGCGGATCCGGCCAAGGCGCTCGCAGTCCGTCAGGCCGTCGCCAACCTCGTCGACCGCCAGGCGATCGCCGACCAGGTCTACAAGGGCACCTACCTGCCCCTGTACTCCAACGTCCCCAGCGGCTTCCTCGGCGCCAACACCTCCTTCAAGGACGCCTACGGCGACGCCGGCAAGCCGAGCCTGGACAAGGCCAAGAAGGTCCTGACCGACGCCGGCGTGACCAGCCCGGTCACGCTGAACCTGCAGTACAACCCGGACCACTACGGCAAGTCCTCCGGCGATGAATACGCCATGATCAAGGACCAGTTGGAGAAGTCCGGCCTGTTCAAGGTCAACCTGCAATCCACCGAATGGGTCACCTACAGCAAGGCCAGCCGCGCTGACGAGTACCCCGTGTTCCAGTTCGGTTGGTTCCCGGACTTCAGCGACGCCGACAACTACCTCACCCCGTTCTTCCCCGACGGCGGCTTCCTGAAGAACCACTACAACAACCCCACCGTCACCGATCTGATTAACAAGCAGCTCACCACGGTGGACAAGAGCGCACGCGAGACGGCCATCAAGGACACGCAGAATGCCCTGGCCAAGGACATCTCCACCCTTCCGCTGCTCCAGGGCGCGCAGGTTGCCATCTCCGGCAACGGCGTCAAGGGTGTCGATTCCACCCTCGACGCTTCCTTCAAGTTCCGTTTGGGAACTGTTTCCAAGTAACACTGCATCCCTGCGGTTCTGACCAGCCTAGGAGGCGGGGCGCCCCCCACGGCGCCCCGCCTTTCCTGGTCATTGCAGCACCTGCAGCTCACGGGGCCGGCCCAAAGCCGCGAAAGCACAAGTTTAGGTACCAATGACAACACTGATAGAGGCGCCGCCAAGCGACGCCGACGGGCTCCTTCCGTCCAAGAAAAAATCCTCTGGCGGGGGGCTGGGGACCTATATCCTCGTCCGGTTCTTGCTGATCCTTCCGACCATGTTCATCCTGGTGACCTTGGTCTTCTTCCTGATGCGGGTCATCGGCGATCCCATCACCGCGGCCCAGGGCGGCAGGCTTCCCCCTGATGTCCTGGCGCAAAGAATTCACGACGCCGGGTATGACCGGCCAATTTTTGTGCAGTACTTCGAATACATGGGCCAGGTGGCGACAGGCAACTTCGGCACGACGATCACCGACCGCCGACCCGTGGTTGAAATGCTGGCAACGTTCGGCACGGCAACCCTGGAGCTGGCCATCAACGCCGTCATCGTGGCGCTGCTCGTCGGCATCCCGCTGGGCATGGTCGCTGCCCACCGGCGCGACAAGGCACCCGATGCCGTCCTACGCTTTTTCGCGATCCTCTGCTACGCCACACCCGTGTTCTTCGCGGGACTGCTGCTGAAGCTGACTTTCTCGGTGTGGCTTGGCTGGCTGCCTGTCGCAGGACGGGCCTCCACACGGACCGAACTTGCCATGGGGAGCCTGTCCGCACCGACC
>NZ_JBFRFD010000333.1:0-4155 GCF_052114645.1 Arthrobacter sp. 2YAF22_2 | reverse complement strand
CGGAAGCCGTGAAATCGCACGGCGGGCAGGTCTACATGGAACCCATGGACGTGCCCGAGCAGGGCAAAATGGCGATGTTTGCCGATGCCACCGGCGCCTCGATCGGCGTCTGGGAGCCGCACGAAATGAAGGGCTTCCAGCTCGTGGCCGAACCCGGCGCACCGGCCTGGCACGAACTCCACGCCAAGGATTATCCCGCGGCCGTGAAGTTTTATCAGGAAGTTTTCGGCTGGGACACCGACGTCATGAGCGACACCCCGGAGTTCCGGTACACCACCCTGGGTGCCGGCGACGCGGCAAAGGCCGGGATCATGGACGCCTCCGGCTACCTGCCCGCCGACGTGCCCGCCAACTGGCAGGTCTACTTCGCTGTCCAGGACGCTGACGCCACCGCGGCCCGTGCGGTGGAGCTTGGCGCGGCTGTCATCCACGCGCCCGAGGACACCCCGTTCGGACGGCTCGCCACCCTGACCGACCCCACCGGTGCCATGTTCAAGATCGTCGCCGAGACGGCAGAGGGGGGTTCCGCCACCGCGGCCCCCTAAGACTGGCTCTATATAAAACCTTTGAAAAAACTGCGATAAAGAATACCGGCCCCCGCTTTTCAAGCGGATTGTGGCCGGTATTCTTTTGACTGCCCGTGTCAAGGGAAATGACCGGGTGGCAAGAATGCACTACCGACACCGTCGCCGGGGCCGCCCTGTTGGGGTTCCACGCCGGCTGCGATGCGTTCCGCTGGGGGCCGCGTCGCCGAATGCGCAGGCAATTCACTTTGTGTTCATTCACCCCTGTTTTGCTGAGCCGGGCTCTGCTTGACCAAGAGCAGACCCGGCCCCGGGCCACGCCCCGGACATCACATCGCACCCAGCCCTTACCCGGGCACCCCAATGAGAGTTAGAGCGGATGAAAATCACATATTGGAAAACAGTGCTGGGCACAGCACTGTCCGCGGGGCTCATCGCAGCCCCGCTGACGGCATTGCCCGCCGTCGCACTGGAAGTCTCACCGGCAGCAGCCGGAACTTCGCCGGTCACTATCAACGAGGTCTACCTCAGCGGCGGCAGCGCCGGAGCGGCCTACAAGAACAAGTTCGTTGAGTTGTTCAACGCTTCGGACGCCCCGGTCTCCCTGAATGGCTGGTCCCTCCAGTACCGCGCCGGCACGAGCACCGGCACACCGAACAGCACCGCGGCTCTCTCCGGCACCATCGCGGCCAAGGGCTACTACCTGCTCCAGGGCGGCAGTAACGGTGCCGTCGGGCTGGATCTGCCCGCAGCCGATGCCATCGCCACCGGATTCAACCCGTCCGGTTCGGCCGGCACGATCGTCCTGGCCAAGCAGTCCACGACCCTGAACCCACTGGCCTCCGGCTCGGTCATCGAGCCCGCCAACGTCGCCGATCTGCTCGGCTACGGCAGCTCCAACACCTTCGAGACACAGGCCGCCGCCGCACCGTCGGGCAACACCGACGTCAAGAGCCTGAACCGCAACGCGGGCGCGGACAGCAACAACAACGCCGTCGACTTCACCCTCAACCCCGCCATCACGCCCAAGGCCGCCAACGCCGTCGTCGATCCCGGCCCGGTTGATCCGGGGACGGGCACGCCGCCGGTGCTGAAGACCATCGCCGAGATCCAGGGCACCGGCGCTGCCAGCCCGCTCACCGGCTCCGCTGTCACCACCCGGGGCAAGGTCACCGCGACCTTCCCGACCGGCGGTTTCGACGGTTTCTACGTTCAGACCCCCGGAACCGGCGGCGACCTGACGCCGGCCAACCACACGGCATCGGACGCCATCTTCGTCCACGCGCCGTCCGCCGTCGGCTCGGTGCAGATCGGTGACTACCTCGAGGTCACGGGCGACGTTGCCGAGTACTACGGCATGACCCAGCTCAACGTCGCCGGCGCCGCCGGAGTCACCAAACTGACCGAGGCCGCCCCGGAGGTCAAAGCCACCGGCTTCGCCCTCCCGGCCGACGAGGCCTTCCGCGAATCCCTCGAGGGCATGCTGCTGACGCCGCAGGGCCCGGTCACGGTTGCGGACAACTACTCGCTTAACCAGTACGGCGAGATCGGCCTGGCCGGCGGCACCACCCCGCTCGAACAGCCCACCGCTGTCGGCGCCTACGGCTCCCCGGAGTACAACGCCACCGTCGACGCGAACGCCGCGCGCGGCATCAAGCTCGACGACGGTGCCAGCACCAACTTCCTCAAGGACGCCGGCACCAAGGCGCAGACCCTGCCGTACCTGACCATCCAGGACCCGGTCCGGGTGGGCTCGCCGGTCACGTTTAAGACCAACGTGGTGCTCAGCTACGCGAACAACTCCTGGAAGTTCCAGCCGCTGACCCAGCTGGCCGCCGCCAACGCCGGCGCGGTCCAGCCGGCCGGCTTCGGCGCGACCCGCACGGAGACCCCCACTGCTGTGGGCGGCAACCTCAGGATCGCCTCGTTCAACGTGCTGAACTACTTCCCGACCACCGGTGACACGATCGCCGGCTGCAAGTTCTACAACGACCGTGCGGGCAACCCGATCACCGTCAGCGGCGGCTGCAACGTCCGCGGCGCCGCCAACGCCGAGAACTTCAAGCGCCAGCAGGACAAGATCGTCGCCGCGATCTCCAAGTCCGGCGCCGACGTCGTCTCCCTGATGGAGGTCGAGAACTCGGCGCAGTTCGGCAAGAACCGGGACGACGCCCTTTCCAAGCTGGTTGACTCCCTGAACATCGCGACGCCCGGCATCTGGGACTACGTCCGCACACCCGCGAACGCTCCCCCTCTTGGCGATGAGGACATGATCCGCACCGCGTTCATCTTCAAGAAGGCCACGGCCGAGCCGGTGGGCGAGTCCATCATCCACAACGACACAACGGCCTTCGCCAGCGCCCGCAAGCCGATGGCCCAGGTCTTCAAGCCCGTCGGCGCCGCGGATGACAAGAAGTTCATCGCCATCGCCAACCACTTCAAGTCCAAGGGCTCGGCCGCGACGCCGGACGACACGGACAAGGGCCAGGGCGCCTCGAACCTCGCCCGCACCGCCCAGGCCAAGTCCCTGCTGGCCTTCTCCGACGAACTGCAGAAGTCCAAGGGCACCGACAAGGTCTTCCTGATCGGCGACTTCAACTCCTACGCCAAGGAGGACCCGATCAACGTCCTCACCGCGGCCGGGTACGTCAACCAGGAGGAAAAGGCTAAGAACGCCGACGGCAGCGCCAAGCACTCCTACCTCTTTGGCGGCCTGGTCGGCTCGCTGGACCACATCCTCGCCTCGCCGTCGGCCAACGCCGTCGTCACCGGCGCGGACATCTGGAACATCAACTCGGTGGAGTCAGTGGCGCTGGAGTACAGCCGCTTCAACAACAACGTCACCGACTACTACGCGCCGAACCAGTTCCGCGCCAGTGACCACGACCCCGTGGTCGTGGGCCTGAACCTTCCCACCACGCCGGCCAGCGTTGACCTGAACTTGCTGGGCATCAACGACTTCCACGGCCGCATCGACTCGAACACCGTGCAGTTCGCGGGAACCATCGAGAAGCTCCGGGCGGCCGCGGCCCCCGGCGCCACCGCGTTCCTGTCCGCCGGAGACAACATCGGCGCCTCGCTGTTCGCCTCGGCCGTGGCCAAGGACCAGCCGACCATCGACGTGCTGAACACCCTCGAACTGCGCACGTCTGCGGTGGGCAACCACGAGTTCGACGGCGGCTGGGCCGACCTGCGCGACCGGGTCATCGCCGGCGGCAGCAACGCGAAGTTCCCGTACCTGGGCGCCAACGTCTACAAGAAGGGCACCACCGCGGCGGCCCTGCCGGAATACACCGTGCTGGACATGAACGGGATCAAGGTCGCGGTAATTGGGACCGTGACCCAGGAAGTTCCGTCGCTGGTCACCCCGGCCGGCATCGCCGACCTCGAATTCGGCGATCCCGTCGACGCCATCAACCGCGTCGCCGCGAAGATCAAGGCAGACAAGCTCGCCGACGTGATCATCGTGGAGAACCACGACGGCGCAGGCTCCGGCGCCCCCGAAGGCGCCACCCTGGCGCAGGAAGTCGCTGCCGGCGGCCCCTTCGCCAAGATGGTCAACGAAGTCACCCCGGATGTGGCCGCCATCTTCAACGGCCACACCCACAAGCAGTACGCCKGSGACGCGCCG
>NZ_JBFRFD010000332.1:0-4160 GCF_052114645.1 Arthrobacter sp. 2YAF22_2 | reverse complement strand
GCACTGGGCCACGTAGTCCTGCCCGCGGTGAAATTCCCCGACGGCCCCCGTGATGGGACTGATCCGGTAGCCGAACGGCGAGGCCGTGACCATGGAATCCAGCGGGGCGCCGAGGCTGCCGGCGGAGGCCGCGCGGGTGATGCTGCCGGCCGACTGGGCACCCAGCAGCTGCTTGAGCTTGCCGTCCGGGTCGCCCTTGGTGCCCACCGCCGTGCGGCTGAAGTCAATCTGCGCGGCCGCGGCCTTGACCTCGGGCTGCGCGCCGGCGGAAACCGTGGTGGTCCGGGCGGCGTCGGCCATCACGGGGCCGGTGGCCGGAATGGCGACGGTGAGGGCCAGGCCCGTCGAGGCCAGGGCTATGCCGGCCTTCTGTCCGACGCCGCTGACGGCGGCGAAGTCAGCTACCTGGCGGAGCGGGCTCCGCCGGCCGCGGCGCTCATCCCGGCGCGCGTCGCGCGGGCGCTCGGCGTGGACGACTGCGGCCGGGCGCGGCTCCGGAGCGGGACCGGTCGCACGACGGCGGCCCCTGACGGTCTGGATGGTCAAGTACGGTTCCTCTCTGGATAGCCTGCGAAGTTAGCTGTCGGATTCGGGTCAGAGAGATCAAAGACCCGGTCCGCCGGAGCAGGCATCCAGGCACAAGGGCATCCGGGGACCCCTCGTGGAGTTTGCTTGCCGCTAGCGGACTTCACCCCGAGGCTGCTGGATCAACAGCCGGTAGTGGTTCCCCCGCCTCTGCCAGAAAGGGATTTCGTGTACTGATCCGCTGGCAGAGCTCGGCTTCGGATCTGGTAACGCTTTAGTATCGGTGCTAGTGCTCAACTATAGGGGATTAAGTCGGGCAGTAATAAATTCGTTATCTCGCCTGTGGACAACTTTCCCGGTGAAGCGCGGACGGGTCAGTGCGCCGAGTTACCCGAGGGTCACAAACACGTGGGCCGCGACCTCGGGGGGCAGCTCGAGGGCGCCTTCGAAGTCGGGAACCCGGACGGAGATGTACTCCCCCACCCGCTCCAGCGAGACCTTGGCGCCGGGACGGATTCCGCCCTCGTCCAGCTGCACCAGCAGTTCCGGTTCCACCTGGATGGGCTCGGCCAGCCGGCTCACGGTGATCCGCGATTCCGCGCCGTAGCCGGCCATGGCCTCGAGCAGGTTCACCACGCCGTCCGCGGTCTCCGACGCCGGGAGGCCGCCGAGTTCGGCGAGTCCGGGAATCGGATTTCCGTAGGGCGAAACAGTCGGGTGGTTGAGCATATCGAAAATACGCTGTTCGACGCGCTCGCTCATCACGTGTTCCCAGCGGCACGCTTCCTCATGGACGTAGGCCCAGTCGAGTCCGATGACGTCGGCGAGCAGCCGCTCGGCCAGGCGGTGCTTGCGCATGACTTCGATGGCCCGCTTCCGGCCCGCTTCGGTCAGTTCAAGGTGCCGGTCGCCGGAAACCACCACGAGGCCGTCCCGTTCCATCCGGCCGACGGTCTGGGACACGGTGGGGCCGGAGTGGCGGAGCCGCTCGGCAATGCGGGCGCGGAGGGCGACGATGTTCTCTTCTTCGAGTTCCAGGATGGTCCGCAGATACATCTCGGTCGTGTCGATCAGATCCGTCATTCAGCTCAGCTCCTCGGGCGCCGTCCTTGCGTCATTCCCACCGTACAGCGTGCAGGATGCGCCCTGGCGAGATCCGCCATACGTCACCGAACAGCCTAGCCTATTTTGAATTACTCCGGATAATCTGCCGGCACCCGCCCGTTACACCCGGGCACCGCCGGTTGGCGCCGGCCGCCTGCCGCCTGCCGCCTGCCGCCTGACGCCTGCCGCCTCGGTGACCGGACTGTACCGGACTGTGACGGACGAATTTCCCGCCCGGCCGCGCCCGTCGGGCAGAATAAATCAGGGCCGGGCCACAGCCGCCCCGGATCCGTCCGAGCCCCGCCACGCACCCAGCCGAAAAATTGGAGCCACTGTGAGCGACACCCGCATCACCATTCCCGCGAACCTCCTGCCCAAGGACGGCCGGTTTGGCGCCGGTCCATCGAAGGTCCGGCCGGAGCAGATGGAGGCCCTGTCCGCGGCGTCGGCAACGCTGCTGGGCACCTCGCACCGGCAGGCGCCGGTGAAGAATCTGGTGGGTTCGGTCCGCACCGGCCTGAGTGACTTCTTCCGCGCCCCCGAAGGCTACGAAGTGGTCCTCGGCGTCGGCGGTTCCACGGCGTTCTGGGACATCGCCAGCTTCGGCCTCGTGGAAAACAAGGCGCAGCACCTGTCATTCGGCGAGTTCGGCTCCAAATTCGCCGCGGCCACCAACAAGGCACCATTCCTGGCGGCATCCTCGATCATCAAGTCCGAGCCGGGCACCCGCCCCGAGGCGCGGGCCGAAGCCGGAGTTGACGCGTACGCCTGGCCGCAAAACGAGACGTCCACCGGCGTCGCCGCTCCGGTCAAGCGCGTGGCGGGCGCGGACGAGGGGTCCCTCGTGTTGGTCGACGCCACCTCCGCGGCCGGCGGCCTCGACGTCGACGTTGCCGAGGCGGATGTGTATTACTTTGCGCCGCAGAAGAACTTCGCGTCCGACGGCGGCCTGTGGCTTGGCCTGTTTTCCCCGGCAGCCTTGGAGCGTGCGGCCCGAGTCAAGGCCGGCGGACGCTGGATTCCGGACTTCCTGGACCTGCAGACCGCGATCGAGAACTCGCGGCTGAACCAGACCTACAACACACCGGCGCTGGCCACCCTGGTGACCTTGGATGCGCAGGTGAAGTGGCTCAACAGCAACGGCGGCCTCGACTTCGCCGCCGCCCGGACCGCCGATTCGGCCGGCCGGATCTACCGCTGGGCCGAGGCCTCCTCCTACGCCACGCCGTTCGTGGCCGCGGCCGAGGACCGCTCCAACGTGATCGCCACAATCGACTTCGACGACTCGATTGATGCCTCGGCCATCGCCAAAGTCCTGCGCGCCAACGGCGTCGTCGATACCGAGCCGTACCGCAAGCTGGGCCGCAACCAGCTGCGCATCGCTACCTTCGTGGCGATCGAACCGGACGACGTCTCCGCGCTGCTCGAGTGCATCGATTTCGTGGTGGGCGAGCTCAAGCGGTAGTCCGGGCGGTCCGGTCCGGGACTGGTCAGCGGTCGACGGCGTTGTCCGGGTTCTCCACCCGGCCGGCGCCGTCCGCCGTTGCGCCGTCCGCCGTTGCGCCGTCCGCCGTTGCGCCGTCAACGRCAGCACTTTCCTGGCGGGCACCCGCCGCAACTGCACCCGCCGGGGCCGAAGCTGCCGGGACAACCCGGAAGTACCGCAACCCCCGGGCCCGGCGGTTGAAGCCGATCCGCAGGTGCTTGGCCCGGACAATCCAGGCCATCCCGATCAGTGCTGCCGCGACCCCCGCGGCGGCCGCAACGCCCATCGACCAGCGCGGGCCGGCGACGTTGGCCACCCAGCCCACCAGCGGAGCGCCAATCGGGGTGCCGCCCATGAAGATCGCCATATACAGGGCCATTACCCGGCCGCGCATCACCGGGTCCGTGGTGGTCTGGACGTAGCCGTTGGCGCTGGTCATCATGGTGATCGCGAAGAGACCGACCGGCACCAGCGCGACGCCGAACCAGAAGTAGTCCGGTGCCAGCGCGGCGAGGCCGGAGGTCAGGCCGAAAGCGCCCGCCGCCCCGAAGATCACCCGCATCCGCGGCTTGCCCCGCCCGGCCGAGAGCAGCGCCCCCGCCAGCGAACCGATGGCCATGATCGAATTCATCAGGCCGAAGGCGCTGGCATCCAGGCCGAACTCGGTGCCGACCATCGCCGCGATGAAGAGGACGAAGTTCAGACCCAGCGTTCCCACGATGAACACCGCCACCAGGACCACCACGATGTCCGGCCGGAAGCGCACGTAGCGCAGCCCCTCGCGGATCCGGCCCTTGCCCGGCGCGGCCCGGGGCAGCTGCCGCAGCGACGCGGCAGGGATTTTGGCCAGGCTCATCAGCAGGGCGACGAACGTGACGGTGTTGACCAGGAAGACCCAGCCCGGTCCGATGGCCACCGTGAGCACACCGGCGACGGCGGGGCCGATCATCCGCGCCACGTTGAAGGAGGCGCTGTTGAGGGCGACGGCGTTGGGCAGATAATCGTCGCGGACCAGCTCGGAGACGAAGGTCTGGCGCACCGGAGC
>NZ_JBFRFD010000331.1:0-4170 GCF_052114645.1 Arthrobacter sp. 2YAF22_2 | reverse complement strand
GGACTGGGGCATCCCGGTGCTCCTGCAGGCCGACGGAGACACCGAACTGGTCCTTGACCTGCGCGGGATGGACTAAGGCGCGCCGGACCGGCCCGGTTTTGGCTGCCGGTCCCGCCTGCCGACGCAGCTAGGGCGGACCGGCGCGGCCATTGCCGGGCCAGTCCGGGCCCGCGTTGTCCACATGGTCCCGTCCCTGCCTGCCGGGGCTGGCCGGGCACCTGCACAGTGGGGCCATGGATCCTGTGCAAATTCTCCTCTCCCAGGGCGGCGTCGCACTGACCCGCGCGGTCATTGCCCGGGGAGCGGGCGAACCGGCCGTGCGCCGTGCGGTGCGCAGCGGCGAAATCCTCCGGGTGGAGCGGGGAGTGCTGGCGCTTCCCGGCGCTGACCCCGAGCTGGTGGCCGCCAAGCAGTCCCGGGCCCTGCTGACCTGTGCCTCCGCGGCACCCCGGTTCAAGTTATGGGTGTTGCGACCGGCCTCCTTGCCGCACTACTGGCACGGAAACGGGCGGCGGAACACTGCCTGTGTCAGCCACCGAACAGCCCTGACCCAGTCGGCTTCGGGAGCGGTCGCGGGACTTCCCGACGTTTTGCTGCACGCCCTTCTCTGCCTGCCGCCCCTGGAGTCCTTGGTCATCGTCGAGAGCGCCTACAACCGCGGCGACATTGACTTGGGGTTCCTGCTCCGGCATCTTCGGGGAAACCGCTGCGGCAAGGCAAGGGACGTGGTGGCCCGGGTTGAGTGGGGCGCGGATTCTCTCTTGGAAACACTGGCACGGGTACTTTTCCGGGACGCTGGCATTTTCACCGAAACCCAGGTGTGGATTGACGGCATCGGCAGGGTCGATTTCCTGCTGGAAGGCTTCCTGATTGTAGAAATCGACGGACTGGCCTTCCACCTTGAGTCACGGCAGTATAAGAAGGACCGCCGGCGGGATAACGCCGCCATGGTCCAGGGCTTCCCCGTGCTGCGCTTCTTCTACGACGACGTCGTCTACGGCCCGGACGGGGTGCTCGCCCAAGTGCGGGAGGTACTGGCCCGGGGGTCCCAGCGGTGGCCGCAGCGGCCCGGCTTTGGTGCCCGCCGGTGACCCCAGGGCCGGAAAACAGGACCTGGCAGGCTCAAAAACAGGCCGGTTCCGCTCCGGGCAGGGAACACGGGCAGGCAAACCCGGCCGGCCTCTAGCCGGTGAGCTGTGGGGTGAGCTTGATCGTGTCGCCGTCGATGTCCAGGCGGGTGGTGAAGCTGAAATCGTGGACGGCGTTGAGTTCCGTGACGGCACCGGTGAAGAGGTCCTCCTGCCGTGCCTTGATGCGGGCCTTGCCGTCCAGCGGGGCGACCACCCAGCGGCCGCCGAAGGGTTCGATGCTGACGGCCGGGTAGTCCGTGATGCTCCAGTCGATGGTCCCTGGCACGATGCGGTTGTTGGTGGTGTGGTAGAACGGGCAGCCCGGCTGCAGCTGCTGCGCCTTGTCGGCCTGATCGGCGCAATTGTCCAGGAACTCCTTGACCTTGGCGCTGACGGCACCCTTGAGGCCGTCCGTGGCCTGCGTCAGCAGGTTCAGCGGCGCGGTGGGCATGTCCCGGCCGGAGAGGGCTGTTCGGGTCGCGGGCGCGGCGAAGAACTGGCCGTTCAGGGACGCCTCGTACTCGCCGGGGTAGAACACGGCGAAGGAGTTGCGGCCGTTGGGCATGTTCACCGGAACGCCGTTAAGGGAGGCCTGGTTCGAGTTCACAACGGTGACGTCCAGTACCGGCAACGCGGCCGGCACAAAGGACCAGTCGTGGAAGAAAAGCCACTGGGTGCCGGAGCTTTGTAGCAGGAACTCGGTGTGCAGCTGGCTGCCGTCGAGGGTGTAATCGACCGGCACCATGACCTGGTTGTTGCCCCGGTCCTGCGCGGCACCGACTTTCACACCGGAGATCTTCGCGGCCGCGGTCTTCAACGCCTCTCCGTCGAGCATCGCGGGGTTGCTTTGCGGTACGGTGGCGCGCAGTAGGCCGAGGGCTTTCGCGCCGTCGCCCTTCTGCAGCGCGTCCAGATATTCGCGCACCGGCTGCTGCGGACTGGCAATCGAATTGTTCACCAGATTGACAGCGACGACGGCGCCGGCCACGGCGAGCATCAGGCCCAACAGCCACAGGGCTGCAATCCTGACCAACGCCTGACTCATCTGCACGTACCTTAGATTACCTGCACGCCCGCTGAATACAGGTGCTGCCGCACGACGGCGGGAGGTCAGGGCACGGCGGGCACTGTCCGGCGGTGCCTAGCGGCGGCGCCGGGAAGCCGTGCCGAATACGCCGCGAAGCAGTTCCCGGCCCAGTTGGCTGCCCATGGACCGGACCATGCTCTTGAGGCCGCCGCCCAAGGCCCCGCCCAGCGCGCCGACTATTTCGCCGGCCACCCCACCGCCGGCGGGCGCTTCCGGGCCCCGCTGCGGCTGCGCTGCTTCCCGTCCGCTGTCCTGTCCCGGCGCCGGCCGGCTGCTGGGCCGCCCGAGGACGTCTTCTTCGATCTGGCGGGCGTCCGCGTCCACTGCGTTGGGGGAACCGCCGGCTGCGGGGCCGGTTGTCGCGGCCGCCTGGCCTGCCAGCTTCTCGTAGGCGGAGACGTTGTCCACGGCGGTGCCGTACTTAGCCAGCAGGGCGGAGCCGGCCACGCTGCTCTTGACCAGGTCGTCGGTGCTGGGGCCCATGACCGATTCCGGGGAACGCAGCCGGGTGAGCGCAACCGGCGTCGGTGCGCCCTTCTCATTCATTACGGTAACGACGGCCTCGCCGATCCCGGCGGAGGTGAGAGTTTCTTCAAGGTCGTAGTCGCTGACCGGGAACGTGGAGACGGTCGCTTTCAGGGCCTTGGCGTCTTCCGGGGTGAACGCACGGAGGGCGTGCTGGATGCGGTTGGCCAGCTGGCCCAGGACGTCGGCGGGCACGTCCTTGGGCGTCTGTGTGACGAAGAAGATCCCGACGCCCTTGGAACGGATCAGCCGGATGGTCGTGGTAATGGCGTCCAGGAAGGCCTTAGACGCACCGTTGAACAGCAGGTGGGCTTCGTCCAGGAAGAACACCAGCTTGGGTTTTTCCAGGTCGCCGGCCTCAGGGAGGTCGTGGAAAAGATCCGCGAGCAGCCACATCAGGAACGTCGAAAACAGCATGGGTTTGGTCTGCAGGGTGGGGAGTTCCAGGCAGGTGACGACGCCGCGGCCGTCCGGGGCGGTCCGGAGCAGCTCGGCGGTGTCGAACTCGGGCTCGCCGAAGAACTTTTCCAAGCCCTGCGCTTCCAGGTTAATCAGTTCGCGGAGAATGACGCCGGCGGTGGCCTTGGACAGGCCGCCCAGTTCCGCAAGTTCGTCCTTGCCCTCGTCCGACGTGAGGAACTGGATGACGGCGCGGAGGTCCTTGAGATCGATCAGTTCCAGCTTCTTCTGGTCCGCGAAGTGGAAGACCAGCTGAAGGCTGGATTCCTGGGTGTCGTTAAGCTCCATAACGCGGGAAAGCAGGATGGGACCAAAGGACGTAATGGTGGCGCGGACGGGGATGCCGTTGCCGTCCCCGCCCAGGGCCAGGAACTCCACCGGGTAAGTCTTGCCGGACCAGGCCTGGCCGATGCTCTCGGTGCGGGCCTTCATCTTTTCGCTGGCCGTCGCGGCCGTGGCGAGCCCGGACAGGTCGCCCTTGATGTCCGCGAGGAACACCGGGACGCCGGCATTCGAAAGCTGCTCGGCCATCATGTGCAGCGTCACGGTCTTGCCGGTGCCGGTCGCCCCGGCCACCAGGCCGTGCCGGTTCATCATCGCCAGCGGCAGCCGGACCTGGGCGTCCTTGTGGAGTTCGCCGTCGACGATCGCCGCTCCCAGCTCGATTGTGGGCCCCTCCAGGGTGTAGCCCTGCTGGATGGTGGCGACTTTATCTGCGGTGGATTTCATGGCCATGCCGTTAGCTTAGCCGGGTCCGGCAGCCCGGACCCGGCGTCGGCCGAAATTACTTTGCGTCGGTCAGCGCCTTGAGGACTTCCTGCGCGACATCCTCGCTGGACTGCGGGTTCTGGCCGGTGATGAGGTTGCCGTCGCGGACCACATGCGAGCTCCAGGCGGCAGCGTTCTCGACGACGGCGCCCTTGTCCTTTAGGACGTCCTCCACGAACCAAGGGGTGTTCTCGCCAGTGC
>NZ_JBFRFD010000330.1:0-4171 GCF_052114645.1 Arthrobacter sp. 2YAF22_2 | reverse complement strand
ACTCCATGGCGATCGCGCGTGGCCCGCACGCCTCGCTGCAGCACGCGTCCTTTGAGCTGCGCGGCATCGACGAGTACATGCGCGGCACCGGAAAGCTGCTGCGCTCGGGCCACCAGAAGCTCTGGGGTCCTGGCCGCCACCGTGCCGGGGACAACACCTTCACCTACTTCCTGGATCCCAACGGCAACACCATGGAATACACCACCGAGTTGGACACGGTCGAGGAAGACAGCTGGCATCCGAGCATCTTCGATGTGCGCGAACCCGAGACCTCCGACCAATGGGGCACCGGCGGGGACATGGACGACTTCATTACCAAGGAGATGTTTAACAGCAAGGACAAGGGCCTGTACGTCGCCCCGCCGGTCTAACGGCTACTAACGGGGGTCGAATACCGGCTTCAAGGAAGGACGACTGATGGACGAATTCAGGCTGGGCACCTTTGAGGACGCAGGGGAGCAGTTCCCCGGGGCTGTCTTCGGCGACGCCGTGGTTGACCTGCGCGCCGTGCTGCCGGGCATCACCCGCATCGGGGACCTGTTCGCCGACTGGGACGCAAACCTTGAGGTGATCGGGTCCGTTGACCCGGCAGCGGCAGGTGCCCGCCCGCTCGAGGGGCTTAATGTGCTGCCACCGGTCCAGCCGGTGGGCACCATCATTGCTGCCGGGGCGAACTACCGCGAACACGTCCTGCAGATGAGCGTCGCCCACAAGCTCGGTGCGGAAGGCGCCGACCCGGGGCAACTGGCAGCCGATGCCGCGACCCAAATCGATGAGCGCGGCCGCTCCGGCGACCCCTACATCTGGACCGGGATCCCCTCGGCGGTCTGCGGCGCCTACGACGACGTGCAATTGCCGGATGTCGGCGGCAACGTCGACTGGGAACTCGAGCTTGGTGTGGTCATCGGCCGTAAGGCGCACCGGGTATCGGCCGAGGACGCCTTCGTTTACGTCGCCGGGTACACGATTGTCAATGATGTCACTGCGCGGACCCTCGTCCCGCGCAACGATATTGCCATGATGGGCACCGACTGGTTCCGGGCGAAGAACCAGCCGACGTTCTTCCCCACCGGCCCCTACGTGGTGCCGAAGCGGTTCGTACCGGACCCGGCGAAGCTGCGGATTCGATTGAGTCTCAACGGCAAAGTGATGCAGGATGCCCTGGCAGATGACCTGCTGTTCGACATCCCGAGCCTGATCGCCTACGCCTCCTCCGTCGCCGTACTGATGCCCGGGGACGTCCTGATCACCGGTTCGCCCGCAGGCAACGGTTCGCATTGGGGCCGATTCCTCCAGGATGGCGACGTGATGGAGGCGGAAATCTCGGGTCTGGGCGTCCAGCGCTCGACGGTCCGTGGGCCTTCCGGGCAGTTGCCTCCCTGGTACGTCGATCGCCCGGTCGCGGTGGCCGCGGCCGGCGGGGCCGCCTCGTGAGCCTGCGTCAAAGCCACTTCGTCCCGCCGGTGTCCTTTCTGCTGGCAGACGAGCTGGGATTCCTGAGGTCCGTGGAAGTAGTGCCCACCCGGACCACCTCGAGCGCCGAGCAACTGAGGGCCCTGCTTGCCGGGGAGCAGGACCTGGTGGTCACGGCGATTGACAACCTGTTCGAATGGACCCGTGCCGGGGCCGACCTGCGCCTGGTGGCCCRGGTCGAGGCGACCACTCCGCTGAGCATCCATGCAAGCGGTGACGTGGAATCCATTGCGGATCTGGCCGGGTGCCGGTTCGCGGTGGACGCCCCCGACAACGGGTTCGCGCTCATCGCCAAGCGCCTGTTACGGGATGCCGGCGTCGAGGTCCACTACGTGGTGGTGGGTGGCGTGCGCGAACGCCTGGAAGCACTGCTCTGCGGTCAAGTGGACGCGACCCTGCTCGGGCCGCCCTTCGACCAACTGGCCGAACGGGCCGGGCTGCGGCGGGTGATGGATGTCAACGCCCTGCTGCCGGACCTGCCGGGCCAGGGCTTGGTGGTCCGTGCCGAGGTTCTCGAATCCACGGAGCTGGCACTCTACCTCGGCGCCCTGGTACGCGGGGTGGAGGCCGGAGCGTCGATGGCAGATGCGCAGGGCATCGAGTTGCTTGAACGGGGCGCTTACCAAGCCGCCGCCGCAAGCGCCTGGGGCTCACGGGCCCGCACGCTTGCCGTGGATCACCGCGGACTGGAACTGCTGACAGAAATCCGTCAAAGCCTGGACATGCTTCCGCCGGATGTAGCCCTGGAGGAGCTTTGCGATGGCGGGGCACTCCTGAGGGCAACTGGGTCCGCCCCGGGCCGAAACTGATGTTCATCCCTACGGAGTTGACCCTTGCAACTTCGTTTTCCCAATGCGATACTGTACGTATCGTATGTACGACTTAGAGGAGCAACCATGAAACTGGGACGTATCGCAGTGCCCACGCCCGACGGCGAACAGATCCGACTTGTCGCGGCCCAGCCGGAGCAGGGCCGGGTCATTGACCTGGCCCGCGCCTATGCCCTGACGCTTCAGCGCAAGGCTGCCGAGCCGGACCGGGCTCGTGCCCTCGCTCTGGCAGTCCTTCCCGGAAGCCTGGCCGCCGGAATCGGCGGCGGCTCCATCTTCCTGGACGCCGCACACGATGCGCTCGCCGCGGCTGACGACGCTGCGCTGGCCATCGACGAGGTCTCGTGGCGCGCCGCCGTAGACTCACCGGTCATCCGCGACGGGCTCACCTTCGAACAGCACATCCAGAACTTCCACCGCATCGTCGCCAAAGCCCAGCCGGCACGCTCCATCTACGAGCGGCCGGGGTATTTCAAGGGCACCACGGCCATGTCCTACGGCCACAACCAGGAACTGCCCTACCCGGACTTCACGGAGGCCCTCGACTGGGAACTCGAGATCGGGTACGTCGTGGGCAAGTCCGGCAGCGACCTCACCCCGGACACGGCGCTGGATCATCTCTTCGGCCTCACCGTCTTCAACGACTTCAGCGCACGCGATATCCAAGGCGCGGAGATGGCGATCGGCATGGGTCCGCAGAAGTGCAAGGACTTCGGCTACGGCATCGGGCCCTGGGTTACCACGATGGACGAGATTGACTCCATCGAGGGCCTGCGCGGCCAGGTCCGCGTCAACGGCGAGGTGCTCTCGGACACGAAGGTCGAGGACTTCGTTTACACCCCGGCCGAGCTGCTGGCCTACGTCTCGATCTCCGACCGCCTGCAACCGGGCGACCTTATCGGTTCGGGCACCATGGGCTTCGGCGCCGGTGTTGAGATCGGCAAATTCCTGAAACCAGGCGACGTCATTGAGCTGGAACTGGAGGGCGTCGGCACGCTGCGCACTCCGATCTCCACCGGACGCCAAAAAGCGCCATGGTGGCCCGAACCCCGCACCTACCCGCACGAAGAATGGGTGGCGTGATGACCCGGCCGCCGGTTCGCCGGATCGTCACCGGGCACGACGACCAGGGCCGTGCCATCATCCTCTCGGACGGGGCCGCACCCAACCACTGGTCCTCAGACATGATTCCCGGATTCGGTGCCACAGTTCCGTGGCGGACCGCTGCCGGAGCTATCGACCATGTCACCGATGCCGACCCAGCCACGGCGGACGCCGAGATCCCTAGCTTTCCCGCCGTCGGCGAGACGATTCTGCGAGTTGCCGACTTCCCGCCGGACTCCGTCTACCCGGATGAGGCGGGCTCGGTGATCTTCAGTGAGCTCGACGGGCATGACGAGGCCGATGCGGGGGCCGAGCATAGCGGATCCAGGCACTTCTGGTTCCACCGCACCGACTCGCTGGACTATGCCGTCGTGCTTGACGGCGAGATCACCCTGCTCGTCGACGAAGGTGAGGCTACCATGCGCGCCGGCGACGTGGCGGTGCAACGCGCCACCAGCCACGCGTGGTCCAACCGCACCAACACTACGGCCCGGGTGCTGTTCGTGTTGATCGGAACCGAGCCCGTGACTGCGGCCCAGATCGCCGAGCAGCGCAAACTGGCCTCCCAGCCCTTGGAGACCGCATGATCACCGACACACGTGCCGCTGACGGAGAGGTGATCTGGCAACCCGAACCGGAGGGCAGCGCGGCGACAGGCGTCGGGCAGTTTACTGCCTTCCTTACCCGTCAGGGCATCGACATCGGTACGGGCTACGACGAGCTCTGGCAGTGGTCGGTGGACGAGCCGGAGCAGTTCTGGGAGC
>NZ_JBFRFD010000329.1:0-4176 GCF_052114645.1 Arthrobacter sp. 2YAF22_2 | reverse complement strand
GTGGCGGAACGCTTCATCGAAAGCCGCCGCAGGACGTGGCAGCAGGAAGACGAAGAGGGCCGGCTGCTTCGCCGCACGATGGGCATAGCCTCACTAGGCGGGGCAACCCTGGACAACGAAGAGAACTACCTGATCAAGAAACTCTTCACGGCTGCCGGAGCAGTGCAGATCGAGAACCAAGCACGTATTTGACACTCTTCCACGGTTCCCAGTTTGGGAGCCTCGTTTGGACGCGGTGGCGCAACGCAATCACTGCAGGACATGGCCAACGCCGACTGCATCATCATTCAGGGTTCCAATATGGCCGAGTGCCACCCTGTGGGATATCAGTGGGTTGCAGAGGCCAAGGCCCGCGGAGCAAAGGTCATCCACATCGACCCCAGATTCACGCGCACCTCGGCCGTCGCGGACAAGCACATTTCCATCCGGGCCGGCTCTGACGTCGTCCTCTTGGGCGCGTTGATTAACTACGTCATCACCCACGACCTGTGGTTCAAGGAGTATGTGGGCGCGTACACCAACGCGGCCACGCTGGTTCATGCCGACTTCCGCGACGCCGAGGATCTGGGCGGATTGTTCTCCGGCTACGATCCGGAGACGGGAGCCTACGACACGGCGTCCTGGTCTTACGCGGAACAGGGTGGAGGCACCATTGACGATGCTGGTGCTGGCCCCGAACACGGCGCCCACGCGTCGGCTCGCGCCGCGGGAGACCAGTTCGGCAGCGGCGGTCCCTCCCTGGAACACGCCCAAGTGCAGCGTGACGATACCCTGCAGGACCCCCGGACCGTTTTCCAGATCTTGAAGCGGCACTACGCCCGTTACACCCCGGAGATGGTCCAGGACATGTGTGGCATCGACGTCGCGGACTTTGAGTACCTGGCCCGCGCCATCACGGAAAACTCGGGGCGCGAACGGACAACGTGCTTTGCCTACGCTGTCGGCTGGACCCAGCACTCGCTCGGAGCGCAGTTCATCCGGGCCGCCGCCATCCTGCAACTTCTGCTCGGCAATGTGGGCCGCCCGGGCAGCGGAATCATGGCCCTGCGCGGCCATGCAAGCATCCAAGGTTCCACGGATATTCCGACCTTGTTCAACCTGCTGCCCGGGTACCTGCCAATGCCCAGCGCCGGGCGCCATGACACCTTCAGTGAATACCTGGATGCGGTCGCGTCGAAGAAGCAGAAGGGCTTCTGGGCGGACGCCGACTCCTACACCATTAGCCTGCTGAAGGCCTGGTGGGGCGAGGCCGCGACCGCGGAGAACGACTGGGCCTACGATTACCTTCCCAGGCTGACCGGAGCGCACGGCACGTACCAGACGGTGATGGACATGCTCGAGGACAAGGTGGAGGGTTACTTCCTGCTCGGACAGAATCCCGCGGTGGGCTCGTCCAACGGCCGCATGCAACGCCTTGGCATGTCGCACTTGAAGTGGCTGGTGGTGCGCGACTTGAATCTCATCGAGTCGGCGACCTGGTGGAAGGACGGCCCGGAGATCGAAACCGGGGAACTGCGCACCGAAGACATCGAGACCGAAGTGTTCTTTCTGCCTGCAGCAACCCACGTGGAGAAGGCCGGCTCGTTCACGCAGACCCAACGGCTGCTGCAGTGGCGGCACCAGGCGGTGGCACCGCCGGGAGAGTGCCAAAGTGAATTGCAGTTCTTCTTCGAGCTGGGCCAGCGGATCCGCGAGAAACTGGCGGGGTCGGAGGACGAGCGCGACCGTCCGCTGCTCGACCTCACCTGGGATTACCCCACCGACGAGCACGGCGAGCCCGACGGCGAGGCGGTGCTGGCCGAGATTAACGGCCGCCACCTCAGTGGCCCGGACGCGGGCAAACCGCTCTCCGCGTATACGGAGCTGCGCCCCGACGGTTCCACGTCCGCGGGCTGCTGGATCTACACCGGCGTCTACGCCGACGGCATCAACCATGCCGCCAACCGGAAGCCGGGCCAGGAGCAAGGACCTGCCGCCTCTGAATGGGGCTGGGCGTGGCCGGCCAACCGCCGGATTCTCTACAACCGGGCGTCGGCAGACCCTGCCGGTAAACCGTGGAGCGAGCGGAAGAAATACATCTGGTGGGACCAGGAACAGGGACGGTGGGTAGGAGACGACGTGCCCGACTTCCCGGTTGACCGTGCTCCGGGCAGCCAACCTGACCCCGATCTCGGAGGTCCGGCCGCCTTGAGCGGAGATGACCCCTTTATCATGCAGTCAGACGGCAAGGGCTGGTTGTTCGCACCGTCGGGCGTCGTTGACGGTCCTCTTCCCACCCACTACGAACCGCAGGAATCGCCGGTGGCCAATGGCCTTTACCCGCAGCAGCAAAATCCGGCCCGGCTGGTGTATCCCCGCGCGGACAACCTCAGCGCACCAAGCGCGGGGACCAGTGGCGCGGACGTCTACCCCTACGTCTTCACCACGTACCGGCTCACCGAACACCACACTGCCGGCGGAATGAGCCGCTGGTTGCCGTACCTCTCGGAGCTGCAACCGGAAATGTTCTGCGAGGTCTCTCCCGAGCTGGCCGCTGAGCGCGGACTCGAGCCCTACGGGTGGGCCACGATCATTTCGGCCCGCTCCGCCATCGAGGCGAAGGTGCTCGTCACCCAGCGGATGAAACCCTTGGCCGTTGGCGGCCACACCGTCCATCAGATCGGGTTGCCCTACCATTGGGGCGTCGGAACGGATGCTGTCGTCAGCGGTGACGCGGCCAACGACCTGTTGGGCGTGACGCTGGACCCCAACGTCCAGATCCAGGAATCTAAGGCCGCTTCCTGTGACATCCGCCCGGGCCGCCGGCCGCGCGGGGCGGAGCTGCTTGCCCTGGTTGCCGAGTACCAGGCCCGGGCCGGAGCGACGACCGAAACCGGGAACCGGCTCGTTACCGATCCGGGCGCGGAAAGCAATGACACGGGCCGCCGAAAGGACGGCCGCACCGAGGGCCGTCCAGGATGATGGGCATCTTCACTGCCGGTCCGGCGGGGCCACTCCATGCGCCGCCTGCTCCGCCTGCACAACCGGTCCGCTCTGGTAGCGTTCCGGATACCGACTCGACGTTGGAGGATTAGATGGGCCAGCTATCCGGACCGACCGACCCCGCCGCCGATGCCCGGTGGGATAATCAGCAGCCGCGCAAGGGGTTTTTCACAGACACCTCCATCTGCATCGGCTGTAAGGCGTGCGAAGTGGCCTGCAAGGAATGGAACCACAACCCCCAGGACGGGAACCTGGAGCTGCTGGAATCCTCCTATGACAACACCGGAGGGCTCGGTGCCAGCACCTGGCGGCATGTCGCCTTCGTTGAACAGGGCCAGGAACGTATTACCGAGGCGCGGGAGTCCGGGCGCGCGCTGGTCAACCTCGGCATGCCCCGCATCGGCCCTCCGCCGACGGCTGCGTCCGCCGGGCCGGACCTGGCGAGCGTGGATAYGACGCCGCCGGACACGGCAGACTTCCGCTGGTTGATGTCCTCCGATGTCTGCAAGCACTGCACGCACGCCGGGTGCCTGGATGTCTGCCCGACCGGAGCGCTTTTCCGCACGGAGTTCGGCACTGTGGTGGTCCAGGAAGACGTGTGCAACGGCTGCGGAACCTGCGTTGCAGGGTGTCCGTTCGGCGTGATCGAGCGCCGCAGCGACGGCATGGTGGCGGTGGCCGCCCAGCGGGAGGAGCAGCACGCCAAGGATCCGGCCGTCCCCAATGTCGGCGTCGCCCAGAAGTGCACGCTGTGCTACGACCGCCTGGTCAACGATGAGACGCCCGCTTGCGCTAAAGCTTGTCCGACGACATCGATCAAATTCGGCAACCACGACGACATGGTGGAGACGGCCCGGGAACGGGTGGTCTCCCTGCACCAGCAGGGACTCACGGAAGCCAGGCTCTATGGTGCSAACGAACTCGACGGCGTCGGCGGAACCGGAGCGGTCTTCCTCCTGCTCGACGAACCGGAAGTGTACGGACTTCCTCCGGATCCGAGAGTGCCCACAGCCGATCTGCCGCAAATGTACCGGCGGGCCGGTATGGCCGTCGCCGGCATGGTTGGCGCCGCGGCGCTGGCTTTCCTGGGAGGGCGCGCGTGACCCACTCTGAGTTCGACAGCTTTCGGCCGCCGGAGCCTGCCCGCCGTCGTCGATCCGGCGGCAAGCGCGGTACCGGCCGCCGCGACAGCGG
>NZ_JBFRFD010000328.1:0-4176 GCF_052114645.1 Arthrobacter sp. 2YAF22_2 | reverse complement strand
CCGTAATCGAAGCCGTCCGCGATGACGTCCATGTAGTCCACGTGGCTGCGATAAGGCGCATAGCCGCGGCGGCGGGCAGCGGCAAGCAGTTCGGCATAGAGAGCCCGCGCCCGGGCCAGCTGCTCCTGGTTGTCATTCTCGAAAAAAATCATGGTCACGTGCACCATGTGCCGTGGATACAGGTGATAGCCGATGTACAGGTCGAAGCCGTGGCGGCGGTAAAGCTCCTTGGCCTCCTGGTAGAACTCCCAGACCTCCTCGCCCCTGGCCGGAATGATGGGGGCCGCGTCGATGTGGCCGCCGTTCTCGGCGGCCCACGCAACCGTGGACAGCGGTTTGAGCGTCGGAACGCCGGCCATCTGGGTGCGGTCGATCTGGGCGATGTCCTCGTACGCCACCTGGGCGCCCTCGGCACCTTCATAGAGGCGGGCTCTGACGGTGAATCCCTCGAGCCCGGCGAAACGCTCCCGGATGATTTCCAGCCGGCGCTCGGCCAGGCCCTTGTCGCCGTAGATGGCGAACTTGGCGTTCCATTGCCCGATGCCCATCTCCTGGCGCATCTCCTCCAGCCGGTCATCGGGGATTGACCCCTCGCCGGTGTACCAGCGGGAACGGGGACCGTTCATGGTCGCGGCCCTGACCACGTTGCCGCACAGCGCATTGTTTTGGATGACATCCTCCCGGCGGAGCTGGGTGAGGATATCAACCAGCCGGGGCATGTCCTCCTCGCGCTCCACCACGACGTCGCCGTTGATGTAGACGTCCGGCCACGGCATCAGCCACAGACCAATCTTGGTCACAACACCCAGGTTGGACTGGGTGAAGATGCCGTCCAGGGTCGGCCCGAAGCCGCCCTTGAAGATGGGGCCGAGGTCCGTGCCTTCCATGGCCCACATTCCGGTGCGGAGCAGCTCGCCGTCCGGCAGCACCACCTCCATTCCGCACACTGACTGGACGTGGTCGCCCATCGGCGTCATGCCGTACCCCCGGTCCAGGGCATTGCCCATGACCGATCCCCAACCGAGTGCGGGGACGGACATCCACAGTTTCAGGCCCTTGGCCTGGATGTAGTCAAAAAGCTCGAAAAAGGTGACACCGGGCTCGATCACCGCGTAGTTGAGCTGGTCGTCCACCTCGATGATCTTGTTCATCCGGCTCAGATCCAGGGCCACCATGTCCCGGGTGCGCGGCTCCGGGCCGCCGTAGCCGAGGTTCTTACCCTTGGAGAAAGACCACAGCGGCACGCCGGTCTCGTTGGCGATCCGGACGACGTCCTGGACCTCTTCCACGCTGCCTGGCCGCACGCCCGGCCACTTCGCCCGTCCCGGGTTCAGCGGGTAGGGATCGATGTAGCCCTCCTGCGGGGTCGCTCGGACAACATTATCCGCGCCGACAATGGCTTCGGCCAGGTCGAGGAATTGCGCTTGGGCGTCCATCTACGTTCACGTCACTTTCCGGGAAGGCGCCGCCACGGGGCGGCCGTCACACTGGCGCCCGTCTGGGGCGCCATTCCATCATGGCAACATGGATGCCTCAAGTAAACTGTCGATTTCTGTATAGGCTTATCAGTAGAATTGACAATATGGATCTTGTCTCGCACCCCTCGATCACCCTTCGCCAAGTCCTTCACTTCGTGGTCGCCGCCGAGTCGGGGACGATGAGTGAGGCTGCCCGGCGGCTCCATATGGCACCGTCGGCGATTTCCATGTCTATCGCCGAGCTGGAGCGGATCGTGGGCGCCCAGCTGTGTATCAAGCGCAAGTCAAAGGGGCTGACCCTGACATCGACGGGAATAGTCGTGTTCCGACAGGCGAGGCAGTTGCTGGATCTCGCGGATGACATCACGTCGCTGTCCAAGAGGGACCGCGTGGACATCCGCGGCCCTCTGAAAGTCGGCTGCTACATGCCACTGGGGCCCACGATCATCCCGCCGATGCTCACCGACTTCGCGACCCAATGCCCGCACGTGGAGGTCGACTTCGTCGAGGGCTACCACGAGGATCTCCAGGAACGGCTGCTCAACGGCTCCATTGACGCAGCATTCCTCTATGACATGGATGTGTCTCCGGCGCTCAAGACGGCCCCCCTGCTTTCCGTCGATCCGTACATCCTGTTGCCGGACAACCATCCACTTCGCGAAGCCCAGGTGGTGACCCTTAAGGACGTGGCAGCAGATCCGGTCATCTTTTTCGATGCGCCGCCGATCTCCACGCGAGTCCTGGACATGTACCGCACGGCCGGCCTGGCCCCCGACATACGGCACCGCTCACGCAGCTACGCCACAGTCCGCTCGCTAGTTGCGGGCGGCCGTGGCGTAGCAGTTCTTTTCCAGCAGCCGATGCTCGACGCACCCTATGAGGAGTTGCGCGTGGTGCTCAAGCAGGTCTCGGAGCCGCGAGCCACTGGGGGCGCGCGGGCCACGGTATCCCTCGCCTGGGCCCGCAGCATGCGCTTAAACGCACGGGCCCAAGCGTGGGTTGACGTCGCCGTCGAGCGCTTCCGGCCCGGCGGCGACGAACCTCGGGATTAGGCCGACGGGCGCGACAGCCCGAAGTTGTCCCGCAGCGTGGTGCCCTCGTATTCGCTGCGGAAGTAGCCGCGGTCCTGGAGCTCCGGGACCAGCTTGTCGCAGATCAGTTTGAATCCGCCGGGATTGAACGGGGCGTTGAGGTTGAAGCCGTCGCAGGCCTTCGACTCAAACCAATCCACCATGCGGTCCGCGACCTGGGAGGGCGTGCCTGCCATCCACTGGTGGCCGGTGGAACGGGCCAGGTCCACGATCAGCTCGCGCAGCGTCATGCCCATGTCCACGCTCTTCTTGCGGTAAATCTGGTAACGGCTGCCGAGTTTGGGGTCATCGGAAAACCATTCTGCGGGGATGGACTCATCAAACTCGAGCTCGGAAAGATCCATGCGCAGGTCCGCCCCGACCTGCTGCAGTCCGTTGCCGAGGTGGACGTAGCCCGCGAGCTCATTTGCCAGGTCCTGTGCTTCCTTCTCGGTGTCCCCGAGGATCGGCAGGATTCCCGGGATGATCTTCACGTCGTCGGGGTTCCGGCCCTTCTCGGCCACCATGTTCTTGAACTTCGTGTAGAACTCGACCGACGGCTGCTTGAACGGCTGGGCCGTGTAGATGCCGTCGGCAACCGAGGAGCCCAGGTCCATTCCGGGGCCCGAGGAACCGGCCTGGACCAGCACCGGACGGCCCTGCGGCGAGCGTGGCATGTTGATCGGCCCCTCGACCTCGAAGAACTCACCCTTATGGTTGATGGGCCGGAGCTTGCTCCGGTCCACGTATTCTCCCGAGGCACGGTCCACGATGATGGCGTCATCAGACCAGCTGTCCCACAGGCGCTGCACCACGTCCACGAATTCGGTGGCGCGCCGGTAGCGCACGGCCGGATCCGGGACCTCGTCGACGCCATAGTTGCGGAAGCCGTCGGAGGACGTGACGATGTTCCAGCCCGCCCGGCCGTTGGACATATGGTCGAGTCCGCACAGCTGCCGGGCCAGGTTGTAGGGTTCCGAAAACGACGTCGACATCGTACCGATGAGACCGATGTTCTTGGTCCTGGCGGCGAGTGCGGCGAGGACGGTCATGGGCTCGTAGAACCCGTTCATCTTGATATCTCCGCGCATCACGGTATTGGCATGGACGATGTCGCCGAAAAACACAGCGTCGAGCTTGGCAGCCTCCGCCATGGCCGTCAGGTCTGCGACGAACTCCAGGTTCCCCAGTTCCTCGGCCCGGCTGCCCTCCATGCGCCAACTGTCCTTGTGGTAGCCCGCCGGCAACATGAACGTTGTCAGCACCATATGATTCTTCGGCTTCATTGCCTTGATTCCTTTCGTGGTTCGCGCCAAGCTGCGGCGCCTCGCTGGATCCATCATGGCAGTGTCCACTTGTTGCGTAAATGACACGTTTCAGAGCATGGAGATCAAAAAAATTGATTTAGCAGTTTCCCTGGGGCAACGCCGAGCCCGACGCGCCGCAAGCGGCGCAGCCGGGCTCGAGGTGCCAGGAAGTTCAGAGCGCGAGCTCGGAGCCCTCCCGGGTCAGGCGGACTGCCCAGACTCCGGCGAGTAGGACCGCGACCCAGAAGACCCCCACCAGCCACATCGATCCGCTGCCGGCGAGCACCAGCCCGGTCGCTATCATCGGGGTGAAGCCTGCGC
>NZ_JBFRFD010000327.1:0-4209 GCF_052114645.1 Arthrobacter sp. 2YAF22_2 | reverse complement strand
CCGTAGTTCTGGTCGGTGTCCCGAGCCCCGACATGACCCTGGAGCTGCCGCTGCTGGACGTCTTCGGCCGGGGAGGTTCGCTTAAATCCTCCTGGTACGGCGACTGCCTGCCGTCCCGCGACTTCCCCATGCTGATCGACCTCTACCGGCAGGGCCGGCTGGACCTGGACGCCTTCGTGACGGAGCGCATCACGATCAACGACATCGAGGCAGCCTTCGAGAAGATGCACTCGGGCGCCGTGCTCCGTTCCGTGGTCGAGCTGTGAGCGGCACCCCCGCCACCGGCCTGCGGGTCGAGCAGCTCGTCACCTCGGGTACGTTTTCGCTCGACGGCGGCACCTGGGACGTGGACAACAACGTCTGGATCGTCGGCAATGACGAGGAATGCCTGGTGATCGATCCGGCCCACGACGCCGCCGCCATCGCGGCCGCCGTCGCCGGCCGGAAAGTCGCAGCCATCCTGCTCACCCACGGCCACGACGACCACATCGCCGCGGTGGGCGAATTCCGCGGCCTGGTGAACGCGCCGGTCTACCTGCACCGGGACGACTGGATGCTCTGGGACCGGGTCTTCCCGGGAACCGAGCCGGACCACGGCATCGCCGACGGTGACACCTTCGACGTCGCCGGCGCGCGGCTGGTGGCGCTCCGCACCCCGGGCCATTCCCCCGGCTCGGTGAGCTTCTACCTCGCCGACGAGGGCACCGTCTTCACCGGCGACACGCTGTTCCAGGGCGGACCCGGGGCCACCGGACGCTCCTTCAGCGACTTCCCCACCATCATCGAGTCCATCAAGAACAGGCTGCTCACGCTGCCGAYGGACACGGTGGTGCGCACCGGGCACGGGGATTCGACGACGGTCGGCGCCGAAGCGCCGCAGCTTGCGGAATGGATCGCCCGGGGGCACTGACCCCTTTGCCGTTCAGCCGTTGATGCCGCTGTGGCTGGCCCCGTCCGGAGTTTGCGGACGGGGCCAGCCCCAGTTTGGGCTAGATGTGCTTCAGGTATCTCTCGGGCGATGCGAGGAAGGAGCGCCAGTTGGCCACCAGCTCCAGCTCTTCCCAGGCCCGGGGCCGCAACCCCCACGGGCCGACTTCCAGGATCTGTGCATTCGGAAGGGCCGCAAGCACCGGCGAATGGGTGGACATGATGACCTGGGACTTCCCTGCGGCCAGCAGATCCTTGAGGACGGCCAGCAGGCTCAGACATCCCATAAAGGACAACGCGGACTCGGGTTCGTCCAGGGCCCACAGCCCGGGACCTTGGAAGCGGTCAGCGGCCAGCTCCAGGAACGCTTCCCCGTGGGACATGTCATGGAATGGAATGTCCGGGCCGGACGTGCTCGGATGCTGCTCGAGGTACGTGAAGAACCCGTGCATGGATTCCGCCCGCAGGAAATATCCCCGCCGGGTGGCGCCGGCGTTCCTGATAAGTTGCAGGTGGCCGGCCAAGGCGGATTCCGTGCGCCGGGTTGAATGCCGGGCGCCGGTTGAGCCGCCTTCGGGCGATAAGCCGTAGGCCAGCGCGATTGCTTCCACCAGGGTGGATTTCCCGGACCCGTTTTCTCCGACCAGGACAGTGGCCGGCGTCAGGTCGAGCCCACTGTCCAGGACCTGCGCGACCGGGGGCAGGGTGGCTGGCTACTGACCACGGTCCAGGACGGTGCCGGGGTCCTCGGCGACGCGTCGGATCGGAAAGTCCTTCAGTGGCATGCGGCTATTCTTGCAGGCCCCAGCCGAACCACTTCCGTTCCGTTCGAACCGCCGCAGTCCGGCAGCAGGGTATTAGGCTGTGGGCCCATGAGTACTTTCCCCAGCATGGATCCCGGCGTCTTCGCGGCGGACTTGAAGGCGCAGTTCGACGCGTTCCTTGACGAGCACCGGGCCGCCCTGCACGACTGCCTTGAGGGGCTAAGCGAACAGGAGGCCCGGGCTTCCCTGGTTCCCTCCCGCACGACGCTGCTGGGGCTGGTCAAGCACGCCACATTCGTGGAGAAGGTCTGGTTCGACGAAGCCGTGACGCGCCGGAGCCGCCAGGAGATCGGCATTCCGGCGACCCCGGACGAATCCTTTATCTTGGACGACGGCGACACCATCTCCGGTGTCCAGGCCGCCTATCGCCGGGCGTGCGCGGAGTCCCGCAGCCGGACGGGACGCCTCGGGCTGGATGAGCTGGTCACTGGGAACCGCCGCGGACCGCTGCCGTTGCGCTGGGTCTACCTGCACATGCTGCGGGAACTCGCCCAGCATTGCGGGCACGCAGACATCCTCCGCGAGCAGCTCCTCGCGGCGCGTGCCCCCGACTAAAACAGCAACCAGCGCCGCGGCCAAGCCAGCAACTAAACCAGCAGCTAAACCCGCAGACTGTCGAAGTCGCCGTAGTCCAGGGCGGCGTAGCGGCCGTAGGCGCCCAGCACGGCCGCTTCGATGGCGTCCACGTCGAGGTGCGGGACCAGGTCGTTGACCGCTCCCGCCGTCGCCGGGTCCCAGTCAAGGCCCAACGCGGCGTAGCTGGCCTCCAGTACTGCCCTGATCGGCGTGGAGTTCTCGACGATGATCACCGAGCTGAACAGCCAGCCGCCGGACACCACGCGCTGGGCGGTGCCGATGAGTTTGAGCAGCAGCGCGGGGGTGCTCGACGTGCCGAGGGAACTGCCGTGCACACTGAACTCCCCCGGGCAGTACTCGCCGGGAATCTCGCCGACGGCGGCCTCCACCCCGGCGTCGCGCAGTGCCTGCGCCAGCAGTTCGCCGAAGAACGAAAAGCGGCCCTTGGCTCCGGCAATCGCATCTGTGTGCGGCTCCAGGTGGTCGATCACGAGGGTCCCCTCGTGGTACGCGGCGGCCCGGCCGCCGGCCTTCCGGACCAGGGGCTCGAACCCCAGTCCCCGGCAGGCCTGCGCCGCGGCGTCGAAGCCTGGCAGGTGGGTGTCCCGCTGGCCGAAGGCCACGGTGGGGGCGGGCCTGTACAGCCGCAGCAGGGGGCCCGCCGTGCCGGTCTTCACGCGCTGCAGCAGCCCCAGCGCAAAGTCCAGGTCCTCCGCCGCTCCGAGGGAGTGCTCCTGGCGGTAGACCGTCAGGGTCCGGGGTGCGGCCGCGGGCTGCTGCATGTTGTTATGCTCCCTTATGGTCATTCTGCAATTCCTCGTGGTCGCCGCGGCGTTCGCCGCAATCGACGCCGTCTGGCTCAAGTCGATGAGCAAGTTCTACCGCCGGCACCTGGGCCACCTGATGGCGGACAAGCCCCATCTAGGCTACGCCGTGGTGTTCTACGTCCTGTACATCGCGGGGATTGTCTTCTTCGCCCTCCGTCCGGCGCTCGACGGCGGCAGCTGGCTGACCGCGCTGGGTTACGGCGCCGCGCTGGGCGGTTTCGCRTATGCGACCTACGACCTCACCAATGCCGCGACGCTGAAGAACTGGCCGTTGCCGATTGTCGTGGCGGACATCCTCTGGGGCGCGTTCCTGACCGGCCTGGCCACCGTCGTCGGCTGGCTCGTTTTCCAATAGCCGGGCAGCGGCGGCATTCCCGCCGCCGGCTAGCTCTTGCGCAAGGTCAAGATCTGTTCGGCGCGTCCGAAGGGGCCCTGCAGATCGTGCAGCACGGTGGAGGTCAGGCCGATGCCGTCGGTGCCGAACGAAACCTCGTTGTCCAGGCCCAGCCACTCACCCACTGGTCGCCGGTACATGTGGATCTGCAGATCCAGGTTGGGGAAGGCATAGCTGTCCTTGCCCGGCGGAACCCGCGCGGCAATCCCGTTGGCAGTGTCCACCAGCCCGATCAGCCGGGCCAGATCACTGCTGTCGGCACGGTCTGTGAGCGGGTGATCGGTGTGCAGCCAGACGGTACCGGAGCCGGCCCGGTGGCCCTCGGCGATCCGCATCTTGAGCGAGGCGATGTACCCGCCCGGCCAGACCGTTGCGGCGTCGTACGGCTCGCAGTCCTCCGGAGCGGGGATCCGGGGGTCCTCGAACGCGGCGATGGCGGAGGTGTCCGAGGTGATCATCCGCCAGGCCGTGGCCCGGATGGCCACCCGGCCGCCGGCCACCAGTTCGGCCTGCAGCAGTTCGATGGTCCGTCCGGGGCGCAGCGTCGTGGTGGTGACTTCAAACTCGCCGCCCGGGATGAGGCCGAGGATCTCGTAGCTGATCCGGGCCATCCGCATGTCGTCCCGCGGCTCGTGCCGGGCGAGGCAGTCGGCCATAATAC
>NZ_JBFRFD010000326.1:0-4245 GCF_052114645.1 Arthrobacter sp. 2YAF22_2 | reverse complement strand
CTTCCAGCGGCGGGGACGGTAACGGCTGTAGCGGCAGGGCCATGAGCGGGATGGCCGACGTCGCGGGGGCCGGGTCAATGGCTGTCACGGCGGGCGGCGGCGGCAGCAGGTCGAGGCGCTCGCCCAGGTCCACGGGTTCGCGCTTCTGCCGGCGTCGCAGGATGATAATCACGATCAGGGCCAGGATCAGCAGCCCCAGCAGGATGCTGCCGGCGGTGATCAGGGTGCCCAAGAAGGCCGACTGTCTTTCGGCATCGGCGTTGGCCTGCGCCTCGCCGAGTGCTTTTGCGGCGGCGTCGGAAGCTGAGGTGCTGAACGGCACCACCTCAACCGTCACGACGTCCCCTCGGGTAGCGTCGACGCCGGCTGCGGAGGTAACGAGGTTTTTGAGCGACGCGAGATTCAGGCCGCTAGCGGCGGCTTGGCTGACGGCGACGGAGATGGTCTGGCGTTTGACCGCACCCGCCGGGATGACGCGGTCCTCAGTGACCTTGTTGACGGCGTTGTTCTTGGTCCCGGTGGTGGAGTCGTAATTGCCGTTCCCGCTGGTACCACCGGGCACAGCGATGTTATCCGGGCCGAGGACGCCCGCGGCGCCTCCCCCGGTTCCCGTGTACTTCTCGGTTTTGGACGATTCGCTCAGCGGCAGGGCGCCAGGGGTGTTGGAGAACGTTTCACTCTTCTGCTGTGCGGATTCCCCGGTGACGTCGGCGGCAACCGCCACCGTGGAGTTGCCCGGACCCACGACGCGGTCCAGGACTGCCTTCACGGCGTCAGACGTCCGGTTCTGGTAGTCACTGGCCTGCTTGGAGGTGGAGCCCGTGGCGCCGCCCCCGACCGTGGAGAGCACGTTGCCCTGGGAGTCGACCACCGAGACGTTGTCCGGCTTGAGGTTCTCGATCGCAGCGGAGGTCAGGTGGACGATGGCCTGGACCTTGTCACTGGAGAGCGTGGTACCCGCGGTGGTTTCGATGAAAACGGACGCGGTGGTGTCGGGCGTCTTCGACACAAAGACGRTCTTTTCCGGGATGGCGAGACGGACGGCGGCGTTCTTCACCCCGTCCATTGCATTGATCGTGCTGGCCAGTTCACCTTCAAGCGCACGCTTGTAGGTGACTGACTGCTGGAACTCGGAAGACGTGACCCCCATCTTGTCCAGCAGGGAGTAGCCGGTGGCCGCCGCGGTCGGCAGGCCGGCGGAGGCGGCCTTGAGCCGCTCGTCGTAGACCTTTTCCTGTGGCACCAGGACGGTCGCCCCGCCGTCGCTGAGCTCATAAGGGACGTTGTCCTTTTTGAGCTGGTCCACCACAGCGCTCGCGTCGGCACTCTTGAGGCCGGAGAAGAGTGGCGTCATGGAGGGCTTGGAGAGCCAGGCGGAGAGCGCCACGATGCCGACCACCAGGAGGGCAGCGCCGATGACCGCCAAGGTTTTCTGCCCCGTGGTGAAGGACTTGAGGCCGCCGCCCAGACGCTGGAAGAAGCCGGTAATCTGCGGAGGCATCAGGCCTGCATCCTCATGATTTCGTTGAAGGCGTCAACACCCTTGTTGCGCATGGAGGCGACGAGTTCCAAGGTCACTTGCGCCCGGGTGGCGGCGATGGTGGCGTCCTGGATGTCGTTGAGGTTGCCGGTGACGGCGGAGACGGCAAGCTGGTTCGACGTCGACTGCAGCTGCTGGAGGTTGTCGACGGCTCCGGTGAGGGACGCCGCGAAGCCGGAACCATCAGTGCCAGAGACGGCCGAGGCACCGCCGACGTAGTCCGTGGGCATAACGCCCTGGACCGGGGCGATCGGGGAAACAGGCATCAGGATCTTCCAATCTCAAGGGCAGCCATGTAGGTCTCACGGGCGCGGTCAACAACCTGCGCGTTGGCCTGGTAACCGCGCTGGGCGATGATCAGGGCGCCCATTTGTTCGGCCATGTCGATGTCCGGGTACTTCACGTTGCCATTGGCGTCCGCGAGCGGGTGGTCCGGCTGGTAGACGATCCGGCCGGCGCCGCTGCCGAGCGGGGTGCTCTTGACGTAGACGCCGCTCTCGCCCGCGCCCGCGGCCGCTTCGACGTACTTGGCCTGGAAAGCGTTGCCGGACGTTCGGGACACGTTGTTCATGTTGGCGAGGTTGTCAGAGACGGCGTCAAGCCATTTGCGGTGCACCGTAAGGGCGGAGCCGGCAATGCCGATCGCGTCGAAAGTCATCAGCTGGTCCTCATGGCGGAGCGCACGGAGCTGAATTCATAGCCGATGGCACGGGACGCGAACTGGAAGCGGAGAACAGTATCGATGTTGGACAGGGTTTCCGTGTCCAGGTTGACGTTGTTGCCGTTGAGCTGGGTGGGCTCGAGGGAGGAAGCCGTGGTGGCTTGGACGTTGCCGTCGCCTGACTGCACCGATTGGGCGAGGGCTGCCTCGAAGCTCACACGCTGCGCGTGGTAGTTCGGCGTGTTGACGTTCGCGATGTTGTTCGCGATAGTCCGCTGGCGCAGCGACAGCCCGTTCAAGGCGCTGCTCAATGCGGCGGAGGTCACGGATTCGAGCACAGTATCCTGCCTGGGAAGGTGGGGAGTGGCCGATCCGTGGCCGGGAAACGAGCGATCCGTGCTCTTACTGTGGTTATCGGCACAGCTCAGGGCCGCGTTAGGGAAATTTGAAACAACTTTTTCGGGAGGGTTTTGCCGAATGCCGGCAACGGGGACTTGCCCCGGAAATCAGCCCTGAACGTCGAGGTAGACGGCCCGCGACGGGGAGCTCAGGCTCGGGACGGTGCTGAGCGCGTGGAGCTGGCGGGAAACGTCCTGTTTGGCCGCCTCCAGGCGTTTGGCCACACGCTCCTGCGCTGCGGAGAGGGCCATGGCGCGGCGCCGGGCCTCGGGAGGCAGGGGTCCGCTGAGCACCGGTGGGCTCCAGCGTTGCACGGGCAGCGCTGACTCCGGCTGGTGCAGCGGCGCCGAGAGCGGACCGAGCGGATCGTTGAGGGTTTTCTCCGCGGCAGTCACGGCCATTTCCAGGACATCCAGCACCAGGAGCCATGCGGCGGCTGCGGGATCATCGGTGTGCTCGGCGAGCTGGTCCTCCCCCCGGGACTCTTGTTCAGCCAAAGCCCAGGCTCCCGCTTCCCGCTCCGGAGGAGGCTGCCCAGGAACCTGCGGCGGCAAAGGACGACGGCGCCGCGGCGGGGGCGGGCTGCGCGGCGGGGATCGCTGCCGCCGCCTCGTGCCATGCCTGGCGGAGCGGTTCCAGGAGGTCGATCGCCTCGCGGGTCAGTGCGGGGTTGCGCTGGATGTTGGCGTTGATCAGCGCCGTGGAGGCGTAGTTGTAGAGGCCCAGCAGACCGTCGGCGCCGTCCCAGGCGTCGGTGTTGAGCGACGAGGAGAGCTCGGTGATGATCGCCTGGGCGTGGATGAGGTTCTCGGAGGCGAGGGACCAGTCGGCGGTCTGCAGCGCGCCTTCGGCCCGGCCCAGGTCGAGAAGGAGCCGGTCGTAGAGCATGGTCAGCAGCCGTGCGGGCGGGGCCGAGAGTACGGATTCGCTCAGGTACTGGTTCCGCTGTGCGGAGTTGCCGTAGCCGCCGTTTCCGTAGGAGGGGTTTCCAATGAAGGGGGTGGTCATTCTTACTTGCTCCCTGCGGAAAGGCCGGTCAATTGCGAGGTCAGCCATGCCGACTGCGACTGCATGGTGCTGAGGGTGACTTCAAGATTGGCGTAGGTCTGCTTCAAGGCTGCCTGGCGGTCGGAAAGCCGCTGGTCCCACGTTGAGATCTGGTCCGAGAGGTCCTTGGACCGCGCCTGTTGCCCGGTGATGTCCGTGGTCAGGGTTCCGTTGTATTTGTCGGACGCGAGGTTGGCGGCAGCGGCAACCCTGGTGGCCAGTTCCTGGAAGTCGGCCTTTGTCTTGACCGGATCTGCGGCCATCGCGGCGGTGAACTTCGTCGCGTCGAATTGGAAGGAACCGTCCTTTTGGATGCTGATGCCGAACTCCGAGGGCGACCGGCCGCTGCTGCCGACGGGCATGGACGCGGCGTTGACCAGGTTCTGGTTGACGTCCCGGACGGTGGCTTCGCCGGTGAAGATACCTCCGCTGACCTTGGGGCTACCGCTGGAGTCGGTGCTATTGACCACTGCGCTCTGCGTGGAGATCGAGGCGAAGATCCCGTTGAGGGTAGAGACGAGGTTGGACGCCACTGCGGAGATTCCGTTGGTATCCCGCGCCACACGGATCGTGACCGGGCTGGTGGACGCGGCTGTGA
>NZ_JBFRFD010000325.1:0-4276 GCF_052114645.1 Arthrobacter sp. 2YAF22_2 | reverse complement strand
GGCAGGAGGTCCCGCACCGGTCCGATGCGCCGGCAGCGTTGGTTCCACACGCCGGCGTTCCGCAGAACAAGGACGCTGCCCTCAAATTCGTGAACTTCATGACCAGTGCGGAGACGCAGACAGCCCTCGACAAGCCGTTCTCGGCGCTGCCCGTGCTCAATGCGGCCACTCCGAACTTCACCGACAACGCGGAGGAAGCGAAAACCTTTGCGGATATCTATGCCACCAAGTCCAAGCCTCTCCCCCTGGTACCTGCCGAGGACCAGTTCGAAAGCACCGTCGGCAAGGCGATGAACCAGATGTTCGCCAAGATTGCCTCCGGCGGGACCGTCAGCACGGATGATATCCGCACGGCCATGAAGACGGCTGAACAGCAGGTCGCAGCAGCCGGTTAGCGGCACCGGGTGGTGCCGGGTAGCCCCGGCACCACCCGGTCGGCCGACCGCCCCTACAGAAAGGTCTGTTCCCGTGGCTGCTGCAACGGCACCCCCTATCGCTACCGAGGCCCCTCCGAAGTCCGGGCCCAAACAACGTCGGCCACGTCAGTCCGGCTGGTGGCTGCCTTACGCCCTGCTGACACCGGCCGTCGTCTTCGAACTGGCCATCCACGTCATCCCCATGGTGACCGGCATCTGGATGAGCTTCCTGAAGCTGACCAAGGCATTCATTTCCAACTGGGGCAACGCTCCGGTCACCGGCCTGACGAACTACCAGGTCGCCCTGGACTTCAACGGCGCCGTCGGGGCGGCGTTGCTCCAGTCCTTCCTCGTCACCTGTGCCTTCACTGTCCTGGTCGTTGGCATCTCCTGGACCCTGGGCATGGCCGCCGCCGTCGCACTCCAGGGGAAATTCCGCGGCCAGGGCTTTTTCCGCACGCTCTTCCTGGTTCCTTACGCACTGCCCATGTACGCCGGCATCATCGCCTGGAAGTTCATGCTGCAAAAGGACACCGGCGCGGTCAACCACTTCATCTATGACAATCTCCATCTGGGCGGGGACAAGCCGTTCTGGCTGATTGGCGATAATTCCTTCGTCGCCGTGGTCGTGGTCGCCATTTGGCGGCTCTGGCCCTTCGCTTTCCTGATGCTGATGGCCGGACTCCAGTCCATCCCCACCGACGTCTATGAAGCGTCCGCCGTCGACGGGGCCAAGCCCTTCCGGCAGTGGCGCTCGATTACCCTGCCTATGGTCCGGCCGGTGAACATGGTGCTGCTCCTGGTCATGTTCCTGTGGACGTTCAACGACTTCAACACACCGTTCGTGTTGTTCGGCAACGCACAGCCGCCCGCCGGGGACCTGATTTCCTTCCACATCTACAACGCCTCGTTCCTCACCTGGAACTTCGGCTCGGGCGCAGCCATGTCTGTGATGCTGCTGCTGTTCCTGCTGCTCGTCAGCGGCATTTACCTGATTGTCCTGAACCGGAGGTCCCAGCGTGCGTGAAACCAGCGGTTCCAAGGTGTTCCGGACCATCGTCGTTGCGCTGCTGACCGTCTTCACGGTGGTGCCCGTTTACGTCATGGTTACCTCGGCCATGAAGCCACTGTCCGACGTCCAGGGTGCCTTCACCTGGTGGCCGACGTCGGTGACCTTCGCCCCGTTCATTGACATGTGGAAGACCGTGCCGCTGGCATCGTACTTCGTCAACAGCGTCATCGTCGCCGGAGCGGCGACCGTCCTGAGCCTGCTTATTGCGGTCTTCGCGGCCTACGCGATCTCCCGCTACCGTTTCCTGGGCCGCTCAGTCTTTTCCACCACGATCCTGTCGACGCAGATGTTCCCTGGCGTGCTCTTCCTGCTGCCGCTATTCCTGATTTTCGTGAACATCAACTCCGCCGTCGGAATCCAGCTTGTCGGCACCCGCGCCGGCTTGGTGATTACCTACCTGACCTTCTCCCTGCCGTTCTCCATCTGGATGCTGTCTGGCTACCTTGACGGTATTCCGCGGGATTTGGACGAGGCAGCCAAGGTGGACGGATGCGGACCAATGGGTGCCCTGTGGCGCGTGGTGCTGCCGGCAGCGCGGCCCGGACTGGTAGCGGTCGCCATCTACAGCTTCATGACCTCGTGGGGTGAAGTGCTCTTCGCCTCCGTCATGACCACAGACGCCAACCGGACCCTGGCCGTGGGCCTGCAACTGTATTCCACCCAGACCAACGTCTACTGGAACCAGATCATGGCGGCGTCGCTCGTGGTCAGTGTTCCGGTCGTAGTCGGCTTCCTGCTGCTGCAGCGCAATTTCGTCGCCGGGCTCACGGCCGGCGCGGTCAAATAAAGCCGTCACGTAGATAGTCCCGGTGCGAGCGGCCCTTGCGACTTCACGGACGGCCCCTCCCGGCAGCTCCCGCGCGGATTCCGGTCGTCCGCGCAAAGCCCGGGGCCAACCGTGAAGTCGCATTTCTTTCGCTTTCCGGCGGTGGCGACTGGTGCGTGATAGCAATGGGACTGATGAAAACATACTTCTGGCTGGCAGCCGGGCTGCGGACCGCAGCGTGAGCGCCCTGGCAAGGATCCCCCGAGGCGGGCTCCTGATGATCGCGATCGGGCTCATCGCCCTCAATATGCGGGGCCCGTTCGTGGCGGTGGCGCCCGTGGTGGGGACCATGCAACGCGATCTGGGCTTCTCGCCGGTGGAGATCGGCTACCTGACCGGCATCCCGGTGCTCTGCTTTGCGCTCGCCGCGCCGCTGGCTTCGCTTACCGGTCGGAAGCTCGGGCCCGAGTTCGCGATTACGCTGACCCTGCTCGGCGTGCTGCTCGGTGTCGTGGTCCGGTCCGCCGGCGGCGGCGGCCTCGTCATGCTCGGCACCGTGATCCTCGGCATAGCCATCACGATCGGCAACATCGTGGTCCCGCTGATCATCCGCAGAGACTTCACCCCGGCCAGGCAGGGCGCAGCCATGGGCACCTACACCGCGGCACTCAATATCGGCTCCTTCGCCACCTCCGTGATTACGGCGCCGCTGGCCGAGTGGCTGGGCTGGCGTCCGGCCATCGCTGCGTGCGCCGTCTTCGCGGTCGCCGCGGCCGCCGTGTGGATTCCGGCCGCCGGCCGCAGTTCCTACCGGCCCGAAGCGATCCCCGGGACGGACCCCGCCGAGGCTTCGCGGCGGCCGGCGTCGCGCTGGATCACCGTGGCGCTGACAGTGGGGTTCGCCGGCCAGGCATTCTCCTATTACGGGGTCACCGCCTGGCTGCCCAGCCTCCTCGCCGACAAACTCGGGCTGGCGCCGTCGGCGGCCGGCGCCGGATCCTCGCTGTTCCAGATCCTGGCGATCGCGGGCGGTCTCGGCGTGCCGTTCGCGGCGCGCTTCGCGAGCACGACGACGGTCGGCCTCACCCTGGGGGCGCTGTGGCTGACGGTGCCGGTCGGGCTGCTGCTGGCGCCCGAGCTGTGGTGGCTCTGGTGCTCCTTCGGCGGGGCGGCCCAGGGCGGCGGCATCACCCTGATCTTCACCGCCATCATCCGGCTGGCCCGGGACCAGGCCTCGGCGGGCCGGATGTCCGCCGTCGTCCAGGGGGCGGGCTACTGCTTCGGCGCCGCGGCGCCCACGCTGCTGGGGTACGTGCATGGCGTCTCCAACTCATGGACCGGGCCGCTGCTGATGATCCTTGGCTCCGTGGCCATGTTCGTCCTGGGCTGTTCGCTGTCTTTGCGCCACGTCCCGAAGGCCCACTAGGGGCGGCGGCTCTCGGGGGTACCGGGGCCTGTTTACTCCGAGATGACAGGTAAGGCCCATGTTCGCGAAGAACATGGGCCTTATTTGTCATCTCGACGACGACGTTTTGAGTCGGCGGGGAAGGTTTTCCGTTGCCGGGCTGCCGCCCCGGATCTCGGGGGGCCTGTTGCGAAGGGCGTGGCAGCCCGGCAAGCGGAATTCTGGAAGTCCCGGCTCCGGCCGCCGGGAGCGGCGACCGGACCGGGAAGGCCTGCTAGGCCCCGGGTAGCTAGACGGCGAGCAGGCCGGCGTCGTCGCAGATTGCCTGATCGGCGCCGCCGCGGGCTTCGTGCAGGAAGCGGTCGTAAGCCGGCAGCGTCAGGAAGGCGGGGAACTCGTTGCCCAGGGTGACCTCCTCGAAGATGTCCCGGGCATCGGCGAAGCGGTCGCCTTCGAAGCGTTCCAGCCGGGCGAATTCCTCGTCCAGCATGTCCTCCACCCATTCGCGGGTGACGACGTCGCCCGCGTCCGTGATGGCCCGGGAGAAGATCCACTGCCACAGCTGGGAGCGGGAGATTTCCGCGGTGGCGGCATCCTCCATCAGGTTGTGGATGGCS
>NZ_JBFRFD010000324.1:0-4302 GCF_052114645.1 Arthrobacter sp. 2YAF22_2 | reverse complement strand
GGCGCCCACCGAAAGGTGAGCGCCCGCCGTCGTCGTTAACCGTCGTTATTGCTGTGTCAGCCCTCGGCTTCGATGGCTGCCTTGGCCGTAGGGTCGGAGTCCTTGAGGAACTTCTCGATCCGCTCCGGCTCCTCGGCCTCGCCGATTGCCGCGGAGGCGCGACCCAGCGAGTAGAGGGCGCGCAGGAAGCCGCGGTTGGGTTCGTGCTCCCACGGGATGGGACCGACGCCGCGCCAGCCGTTGCGGCGCAGCGAGTCCAGGCCGCGGTGGTAGCCGACCCGGGAGTAGGCGTAGGAATCGATGGTCCGTCCTTCCTTCCACGCTTCCTCGGCCAGTACGGCCCAGAGCAGCGAGGACGTCGGGTGCTGCTCCACCAGGTCCAGGGCTTCCTGGCCCGCTTCCAGTCCTGCGTAGACCTCGGTCTCGGCAGGTAGCAGCGTGGGCTCCGGGCCCATCAGGTTTTTGCGGAACTCGTCAGACACGGCTAGAACGTCTTGCCGGTGGAACCGAGCTGCTGGGCTGCTTCGACCACTCGGGCGGCCAGACCCGCCTCGGCCGCCGCACCCCACACGCGCGGGTCGTAGAGCTTCTTGTTGCCGACCTCGCCGTCAACCTTCAGGACGCCGTCGTAGTTACGCAACATGTGATCCGCGACCGGGCGGGTGTAGGCGTACTGGGTGTCGGTGTCGATGTTCATCTTGATCACGCCGTAGGAGACGGCGTCCGCGATTTCCTGCTCGGAGGAGCCGGAGCCGCCGTGGAAGACGAGGTCGAACGGGTTGGCCTTGCCGATCTTCGCGCCGACCTGCTCCTGGATGTCCTTGAGGATCTCCGGGCGGAGCTTGACGCCGCCGGGCTTGTAGACGCCGTGCACGTTGCCGAAGGTCAGGGCCGTGATGTAGCGGCCGTTCTCGCCGGAACCTAGCGCGTCGATGGTCGCCAGGGCGTCCTCCACCGTGGTGTACAGCTTGTCGTTGATGGCGTTCTCGACGCCGTCCTCTTCGCCGCCGACGGTGCCGATCTCGACCTCGAGGATCATCTTGGCGGCTGCGGTGCGCGCGAGCAGTTCGCGGGCGATCCGGAGGTTTTCCTGCAGGGTCTCGGCCGAGCCGTCCCACATGTGCGAGTTGAAGATCGGGTTGCGGCCGGCCTTCACCTCGGCTTCGGAGGCGGCGAGCAGCGGCAGGACGAAGCCGTCCAGCTTGTCCTTGGGGCAATGGTCCGTGTGCAGGGCGATGTTGACGCCGTAGTTCTTGGCGACCTCGCGGGCGAACGCGGCGAAGCCCAGGGAGCCTGCCACCATGTCCTTGGTGGAGGCGCCGGACCAGTAGGCAGCGCCGCCGGTGGAGACCTGGACGATGCCGTCGGACTCTGCCTCGGCGAAGCCRCGCAGGGCCGCGTTCAGGGTCTGTGAGGAGGTGACGTTGACTGCCGGGAACGCGAAGCCGCCCGTCTTTGCGCGGTCGATCATCTCGGCGTAGATCTCTGGGGTTGCAATGGGCATGCTGACTCCTAAAGTGAATTTCGTCTGCGGGCTGGATTGACCCTGGAGTGAACCTCGTCGGCTACGCACCATCCTAGCCATTCCTCCTCCACCGCAGTGGTTATGGTCACGCGGGACTGTAATACGGCCGGGCGCTCCCCTTCGCTTAGGCGTGCTCTCACGGCTGCAGCAACCCGGGGAGTTGGCCGAAGACGTGCCGGCGGATCCAGGCATGCATCGCGATCGCGGCGGCCGAGGCGGCGTTTATGGACCGGGTGGAACCGAACTGCTCGATCGACAGCGTGTCGACGGCGGCCGCGTGAACCTCCGGGGTGAGACCCGGGCCCTCTTGGCCGAACACCAGAACGCAGTCACGGGGCAATTCGTAGGTCTCCAGCGGAACGGAGTCCGGGAAGATGTCGATCCCGATGATGGCCAGTCCCTCACCCTGGGCCCACGCGACAAAGTCATCCACGGTGGGGTGGTGGCGGACGTGCTGGTAGCGGTCGGTGACCATCGCGCCGCGGCGGTTCCACCGGCGTCGTCCGATGATGTGGACTTCCTTGGCCAGGAACGCGTTGGCGGTGCGCACGACAGTGCCGATGTTCATGTCGTGCTGCCAGTTTTCGATCGCGATGTGGAAGTTGTGGCGCCGCGAATCCAGTTCGGCCACAATGGCCTCGTGTTTCCAGTAGCGGTACTTGTCGACCACGTTGCGGCGGTCGCCATCCGCGAGCAGGTCCGGGTCCCACTGCTCGCCCTCCGGCCATTGCCCCTGCCAGGGTCCGACGCCGACCTCCGCCCTGGCTTCCGGCTCGCCGTCCGGTGCGGCCACGGTACTGGCGGCGTCGGGTTCGCTGGGAGTCTCGGGTTCGGTCACGACTCAACATTAGACTGGGAGCGGAAGCGGGACACTATCGGCGGCACTATCGGCGGAGGGCACCATGGCGGATCAATACGAAGACCACGGGACAGACCAGCAGTCAGATTCCGATGACGTGCGCTCCTCGTCCTCGGTGTACCGGAGCGGCCAGGAGATCGAGTGCTGGCTGACGGATATGGACGGGGTGCTGGTGCACGAAAACCAGCCCATCCCCGGCGCCTCGGATCTTATCCAGCGCTGGGTGGACACGTCCAAGCGGTTCCTGGTCCTGACCAATAATTCCATCTTCACCCCCCGGGACCTCGCGGCCCGGCTGAAGGGGTCCGGGTTGGAAATTCCGGAGGAGAACATCTGGACCTCGGCGTTGGCCACGGCCCAGTTCCTCAAGGATCAGGTGCGGGGTTCGGACTCCGGCAACCGCGCCTACACGATCGGCGAGGCCGGACTCACGACGGCGCTGCACGAGGCCGGCTTTATCCTCACGGACCAGGACCCCGACTTTGTGGTGCTCGGCGAAACCCGGACCTATTCCTTCGAGGCCATCACCATGGCCATCCGGCTGATTTTGGGCGGCGCGCGGTTCATCGCCACCAACCCGGACGCCACCGGCCCGTCCAAGGACGGCCCGATGCCGGCCACCGGTGCGATCGCCGCGCTGATCACCAAGGCGACGGGCCGTGAACCCTACATTGTTGGCAAGCCGAACCCGATGATGTTCCGGTCGGCAATGAACCAGATCGACGCGCACTCGGAGACCACCGCCATGATCGGGGACCGGATGGACACCGACATCATCGCCGGCATGGAGGCGGGCCTGCACACTGTGCTGGTCCTCAGCGGCATCACGCACCGGAACGACATCGCTGCCTACCCGTTCCGGCCCAACCAGATCCTGAACTCGGTCGCGGACCTGATGAACCAGATCTGAGGCCACCGGCCGGGACCGGGCAGCGGTTAGAAAGCGGTCTTCTTGCCGCCACCGGAGGGCAGCGGCAGGAACTCGTCCTGGAGCTTTTCGATCAGCGGCCGGTAGACAAAGGGACTCCATTGTGGGCTGGCGTGCGCGGGCCTGGCCCCGTCCGTCCGCAGCGAATCCGAGACCATATTCGCTTTGAACCGCAGCATCCAGGTGTCCCGTGCCGTTTCGTAGCTCACGGTATCGTCCGCGGGGTTGCCGATGAACGCCATCTTCACGTCCCCGAGCTTGCCGACGAAGCGGTTCAGGTCGAAGTGGTAGATGTACGCCGATTCGGTCTGGATCAGCACGCTGGACGGGGCGATCGGCGAAAGCTGTTCCAACGTCTGGTCCAGCACCTGGCCCCAGCTGCGTTCGTGCTTGTTGAGCACCCGCTCGCCGAGTTCGTAGCCGCCGCGCAGCACCGTGGGGAACCTGAAGCCGCTCTCGTAGAGGAACACCACCCCCTCGAACCAGCTCTGGTCCAAGACGTCGTACCTGCTGGCCGGGCTGGAATCGAGCAGGATGAACGCCACTTTGACGCCGTGCAGTTCCAGCAAGCGGGCGGCGACCTGGACTGCGACCATCCCGCCGAAGCTGTGGCCGTAGAAGTAGAGGGTGTCGAGCTGATTTGCCCGGACGTGCTCGATGACGGCGATCACGATTTTGTCGATGTCCAGGCCCACATTGGAATAGCCGACGGCGGCCAGCTGGCCGCGTTTGTTCAGCGAACCGCGCAGCGAGTTCAGGATCCACTGCGCTTCTTCCCAGCTGGTCTTGTACCCCGGGAAGAGAAACCAGCTGGCACGCGGGAAGTACCGCTCGGCGACGTCGTCGGGCACCGTAAGGACCTTGTTGACCCGCCGCTCGGCCTGCACCCGGCGGGTAAAGAGCATGTCCGCGGCCAGGACGGAGGCAGCACCCGCGCCGAGGAGGAAGTTCCGCCGCGAAAACCGCTTTAGCTCCGCGGCGTGCCGGAGC
>NZ_JBFRFD010000323.1:0-4310 GCF_052114645.1 Arthrobacter sp. 2YAF22_2 | reverse complement strand
GCGTGACCGGGGTGACGGGGCCGGCGCCCGCATGCCGGCGGAGCTCGACGCGGATGTCGTCCCGAAAGGACTGCACCAGCATCTCCGCCTCCCGCAGCCTGCGGTCGCTGTCCTTGGAGTAATGGGATCCAGCCGGGGTGGCGGCGTTCTTGGCGGTGGTCCGGGCGGCCTCGGCCGTCGCGGCCAGGTCCGCGCGCAACCCTTGCATGTTCACCCGGATGTCCTGCCGCAGCTTGTCGGCGAGCCGGCGGACCGAGGCGGAAATGTCGTTCTCGACGCCGGCCAGTTCCTCCCGCCGACCGTTGAGCTCCACCAGGCCCGCAGCTGTAATGCTGTAGTTGGTCCGCCGGCCCTCCGTGCGGGTTGCCACGAGGCCCTCTTCCTCCAGCTTGGCCAGCCGCGGGTAGATGGTGCCGGCGCTGGGGGAGTAGGTGCCGCCGAAGCGCTCGCTAAGGGCCTTGATCAGCTCGTACCCGTGTTTGGGGCCGGTCTCCAGCAGGGCCAGCAGGTACAGCCGCAAGGCGCCGTGGGCAAAGACCGGCGACATCACTGCCCCGCTTCGGTGTCTGCGGTCGGCCCGCCGTGGAAGATCGAGGTTTTTCCGGAGACCGAGTTGGTGCGCACCAGCATCAGCTTGGCGTCGGGTCCGGCGATGGTCTGTACAGTCCCGCCGGGCTGGGCGTACTTCTGGTCGTCGATCACCACCGCGCCGCTGGCCGACTTCGCGATGATGTCCACGCCGACGTCGTGCGGCACCCGGATGGTGACGTCGCCGGAGACCGAGTTGGCGCCGAAATCCCGGGTGAAGCCGTGCAGGTCAAAACTCAAGTCGCCGCTGACGGTGTTGGCCCGGACGTTGCTGAAGTCGCCGGACGCCGTGACCTCCCCGGAGACACTTTTGGCCGTCAGCACGCCGTGGTGGTTGCGGGCGATTACCTCGCCGCTGACGGTACTCACCGCAAGTTCGCCGGCGGTGCCGTCCGCCAGCACCGAACCGGAGACGGTGTTCAACCGGGTGTGGCCGGTGACGCCGGAGACCATGCCGTCACCGCTGACGCTGCCGGTCTCGACGTCGACGCCGGCCGGCAGCCCGATGCTGATGACCACGGAGTTGGCCGAGTTGTTGCTGACCGTGCCCATGAGGTTCTTGAACCAGCCCTGCGGGCCGTGCAACTGGTGCCGCACCTCAAGCCGGCCGTCGGTGAAGCTGACCGCCAGCGGGTCTCCTTCGATCTCGGAGACCTCGATACGGGCCACGTCCTCGTCATGGGTGACAATGTCGAAGCGGCCGCGGACAATGCCGAGCTTCAGCGAGCGGACGCCGTCGACGTCGATGGTCTGGGGACCGGTGACGGTCCACGCGTTCTGTTCCATGGTTCCTCCGGATGCGGACGATGCGATCCCGCCGGCGGCCTGCCTGCGATATATCGCGACTATGGAAACACGATATATCGCGCCCATGAAACAGTCAAGATATATCGCGAACCCGTCCCGGCGGTGCTTATGCCGGGGCGTCCATCCCGAGCCACTGGAACCAGCCGCGGTGCAGCACCAGCCATGCCATCAGGCCGTAGCCGGCTTGGCCGGGCGTGCCGCCGTTGGCCGCGAGGTCCTGGCGCCACTGTTCGTGGTTCAGCAGCGGCGAGAAGGTGTCCACGTACAGGTGCTTGCGGCGCGTGGTGACATCGGCGAAGGCCGTGTTGAGCTCGCCCAGCCGCCGGTTCTGGATTGGATCCAGCGTCGGCGGGGGCCCGACCACGAAGACCTCGATCCTGTTCTGGGATGCCGAGTCCAGGATGTTGGCCAGGTTGAGCCGGCTGCGCGCCGTGGAGAGCCCGAATTCGATGTCGCGTCCGGACAGGCCGATCACCAGTCGGTTCTCGTGCTGCGGCGCGAAACGCCGCCCCGCTTCCCCGAGCCAGCGTTCGGCGAGGCCCTCGGTGCCTTCCTGCGGGCAAGGCAGCGAGTAGCTTTCCAGGGTCAGGCCGTCCTGCGGCGTGCGGGCCAGCACCCGCCCCAGCCAGCCCAGCGCCCGGGGGTCGCCCAGGCCGGCCAACAGCTCATCTCCAACGGCTGCGATCCGCAGCTTCCGATCTTCCACGAGTACCTCTTCATTCCCAATGCCGGTTCTGTGCCGTGCTCCCGGACTCGGCCGCTGACTTAAACAAAGCTGCCCGGCCGGAGTCGTGATGTTCGACGTCCGGCCGGGCAGCCTGGCGCTACTTACGTGCGAATGCCTGTTTGAGCAGGGTATCCTGCTCGGCGGCATGGCGCTTCATCGACCCGGCCGCGGTGGCCGCCGAAGCCGGCCGGGACACGAGGCGCACCCGGCGGTCCAGCGCATCCGGCAGGTTCAGGCCGATGAACGGCCACGGACCCTGGTTGGCCGGCTCGTCCTGCGCCCAGACCACTTCGGCGTTGGGGTACTTGGCCAGCTCGGCGGCGATCTCGGCGGCGGGCAGCGGGTAGAGCTGCTCGACCCGGACGAGCGCCGTCGTCGTGTCGCCGGTCTTCTGCCGGGTGGACAGCAGATCGTAGTACAGCCGTCCGGAGACCAGCAGCACGCGTTCGACGGCGCCGGCATCGAGCTGCTCGTGCTCGGGGATCACCGGCCGGAAGGTGCCCGTGGTGAAGTCCTCCACCGAGGATGCCGCGGCCTTCAGACGCAGGAGCTGCTTCGGCGTGAAGATGATCAGYGGCTTGCGCGGCCTGCTGTACGCCTGGCGGCGGAGCAGGTGGAAGTGCGAGGCCGGCGTCGTGGGGTTGGCCACGATCATGTTCTCCTCGGCGCACATCTGCAGGAAGCGCTCGATCCGTGCGGAGGAGTGGTCCGGGCCCTGGCCCTCGTAGCCGTGCGGCAGCATCAGTACCAGCGAGGAGCGCTGGCCCCATTTCTGCTCGGCGGAGGAGATGAACTCGTCGATGATGGTCTGCGCGCCGTTGACGAAGTCACCGAACTGCGCCTCCCACAGCACCAGGGCGTCCGGGCGTTCGACCGAATAGCCGTACTCGAAGCCCATGGCCGCGTATTCGGACAGGAGCGAGTCGTAGATCCACAGCTTGGCCTGGTCATCCGAGAGGTTGGCCAGCGGCGTCCACTCGTCACCGTTGGCGCGGTCGTGGAAGACGGCGTGGCGCTGCACGAACGTGCCGCGGCGCGAGTCCTGGCCGGCGAGCCGGACCGGGACGCCTTCCATGGTGAGCGAACCGAAGGCCGCAAGCTCGCCGAAGCCCCAGTCGATGCCGCCTTCGCGGGACATCAGCTCACGCTTCTCGAGCAGCTGCTTGAGCTTGGCGTGCACCGTGAAGCCCTCGGGGAACTCAAGGTGTGCCTTGCCGATCCTGGCCAGCACCTCGGCGGAGACCGCGGTGGATTCCGGGACGCGTACGCCCGAGTCGGACTGCTGGGCAGAAGGGCGCTCAAGATCGGAGACCGCGGCGGAATCGGCGGTGATGATCGGGATCGGCGACGTCTGCGCGGCGTGGGTTTCGGCGAAGACGCGCTCGAGGCGTTCCTGGTAATCGCGGAGCAGCTGCTCGGCTTCTTCCTCGGTGATGTCCCCGCGGCCGATCAGCGACTCCGTGTAGAGCTTGCGGACCGAACGCTTGGCTTCGATCAGGTTGTACATCAGCGGCTGGGTCATCGACGGGTCATCGCCCTCGTTGTGGCCGCGGCGGCGGTAGCAGACCATGTCGATGACGACGTCCTTGTGGAAGCGCTGCCGGAACTCGTAGGCGAGCTGGCCGATGCGGACCACGGCCTCCGGGTCATCGCCGTTCACATGGAACACCGGCGCCTGGATCATCTTGGCGACGTCCGTGGAGTAGGTGGAGGAACGCGAGGAGGACGGTGCGGTGGTGAACCCGACCTGGTTGTTGACGACAACGTGGATGGTGCCGCCGGTGCGGTAACCGCGCAGCTGCGAGAGGTTCAGGGTTTCCGCGACGACGCCCTGGCCGGCGAAGGCAGCATCGCCGTGCACCATGATCGGCAGCACGGGGAAGGCCTCACCCTGGTCCAGGCGGTCCTGCTTGGCCCGGACGATGCCTTCGAGGACGGAGTCGACGGCTTCCAGGTGCGAGGGGTTGGCGGCGAGGTAGACCTTGGTCTCCTTGCCGCTGTCCGAGGTGAAGGTGCCCTCGGTGCCGAGGTGGTACTTCACGTCGCCCGAGCCCTGGACGGAGCGCGGGTCCTGGGTGCCCTCGAATTCGCGGAAGACCTGCGCATAGGTCTTGCCGGCGATGTTGGTGAGGACGTTGAGCCGGCCGCGGTGGGCCATGCCGATGGCGACTTCGTCGAGCCCGTCGTC
>NZ_JBFRFD010000322.1:0-4312 GCF_052114645.1 Arthrobacter sp. 2YAF22_2 | reverse complement strand
GCATACGCGGCCGCGTTGACTGTGAATCACAGCGATAGAGGGCGGCATATCCGCAGCGCTAATTGTCACCTTTGGTGACGGTCAAGCTGATGCAGCACGGCTTTTCGCCATTGCCAGAAGACCGGCTCTCTGCTCCGTCGACGAGTGCACCTGAAGAAGAGCCGCGGTGAAGCGGCGGGTTGAGCCCCTTGCACAATGGCGGAACGTCATGCAAAAGTGCATCATCATTTGGCGGCGGTTTACGCCGAAACCCGTCCGGACGCTCCAGGGGGAAGCATTGAAAACGCGAAAACTCGGCGCGATCGGCGTCGTTGCTGCATTGGCGATGGCACCGGCGATGCCCGCGCAGGCGGCCTTCACGGGCGCCAACGGCTCGCTCAGCTGTCCCGCGGGTCAGGTCGTGTGGGTGTTCGGGACGCAACAGTACAGTGCACAGGTCAAGGTCTCCCCCGGCACCGCCCTGCGCTACACGTATACCGCTGTCAACAACTACGGAACCAGTTCAGTCAACTGGAGGGTGGAAGCCACTCGAAACCTCCAGACCGTGGGCGACAAATGCCGCAGTGACTACAACCTGGTGTCGCCAGAAGGGCCGCCAAGTGAATGAAGCCGATGCTGAGGTCGCGCGAACCCTCAGCAGAATTCCGGTTCGTGTCCCTCGCCAAATGACCCCCACCGAGTACCAGGTGCGCGTGGCCGAGGTCCTCAACCTTTTCGATATCGAAGCAGTGGGCGACGTAACGGGCGTGCATTACGGGGGCGACGGTGTTGCGCTGGAAGATCAGCCTTTGCTCGCGGCGATTCGCGTACTCATTGGAAGGCGATTCGGCGTCCCGGACGATCTACAGTAGCCCGACAGTTGGGATGCAGTAGACCACACAGTCGAGACGCTGGTGGCCACCGCTTCATTCGACCGGGCTCACGCCCGCGTAGCGTTGGCGCCACGAAGAGTCTCGCCGTCAGCCTGTCGTCGGACGGCGTCCCGCTGGCATTCGGGGTCGCCGGCGACAGCTGGCGCGTCCTGCTGCAATCGCTGCTTCGGTCCAGATTCTTCGGGCACCCGGGATGTGGGAAATAGGCAGGGTAAGGCGAAGACCTCGAATCCAAAACGCTTCCCCCTGAGCGGAATCGTTGGCCAGGACCAGCTGTCGCGAACCATTGGCTTATTGGCGTGCATAGTTCAGGATTTGAGAATCTGGACGGGACGCATCGCCATGTTCCATCGCGTCACAGGCGTTTTGGTTTTGGGGAAGAAGAACAAGATGAGCGGGATTGACGATCTCATGGCTGAGTCGAATGACCGCTGGGCAAATGCCACAAGAAGAGCCCAGGGCATAGAAGACAACGGCTTGGGGGAGGCCGTGAAGACCTATTTCGCGCGCTACTTCCCGGCGGGACTGTTCCTGGTGGTAGTTGGGACTGCGGTTGCGATMTTAGGTCTGCGTGGCCCGCTGGCGGACTGGCCTACATTTCTGGCGTTCGGGTTCCTCGTTGCGGTGCTGGGCGTCGTGGTTGGTGGGCTGGTCTTTAACTCGAAGAAGGTGGCACCCGCGGCCAAGTCGGGGAAGGTCAACGTGCTGCTTTCCCTGGAAAGTGGGGAACAAAAGCAGGTCCGGCGTCAGATTGCGGGGAGGGCCCCTATTGATTCGGAGCATCTTTCTGTTACCCGGGCTGCGGCGGTGCAACTGCGAAAGGGGCTTGCCACCCAACTGGTCCTTGCGCCGTTCTTTCCACTCACCTTCATTCCTCAAGCCGTCAACTTTGCCCTGCGCGGCGACACACTTGCCGCAGGGATTATGGCACTGGGCGTGGGAGTGACCGTGATCGCGTTTGGGCTGCTCGTCCGTGACTTCCGGCGTGCAGGACGGTTCTTGACACGCACAGCGGGACAGACGAGCTGAATGAGTGCCTGAGTCCGTCCTCTATCGTCGAGACCGGCGTCGAATGCTAGGCGGTACAGGGGAATCGCTTCCATCTCGTTGCCAAGGAAGTCGTGAACAGAAGCCCATTCATACAGTGCCGCGGCATCCCCATCAGGCCGATCATCGACGAGCGCCTTCATGCTCCTGAAGGTTCCGGCGGGGTCTGTGTCATCAGCCTGCGGGTCCGTAGGGCGAACGCTCGCGGGACATTTTCCAGACCCGGACCGGGTCGGTCCGTCGGGGTTTGCGGCCTGCCTATTCCCGCCCTGCCCGGGGTGGCTTGAAGACGGTATCGGAAAGCGGCGAGTAGGCGAACCAACCGGTGTTTTCTCCACGCTGCTCTGCTGTCCGGGCCCGGGAGATTTCGTCCTGTTCTGCGCCCCGTGCGGCTGCCAGGCCATCGAACGCGGCAGCCGCCCGGGCGTTGAGGGCGGGTCCCGTTCCGCGGAACCGGCGGGCCGGCACGTTTTTCTCGTAGGAGGTGAACTCGATTTCGTAGCCGTCGCCGAGTTCATCCGCTACGCGCCGGGCCAGACGGTTGCCTTCCACGGTGAACCGGCGTGCGAGCTCCGCGGATTTCCAGTCGAGGTCCGGGGTCAGTGACTCGTAATAGGACTGTTCCCAGACCCTCAGGTCGCGGACCAGTCCTTGCGTCAGGCCGGCGAGGTCATAGTCAACGGGGTCGTCAAACCAAAGCACGGTGTCGGCATAGTCCGGAAACATGCGCACCGTCGGACACCGGTCCTCTGCCGGGGTTTTCATATGGCGATCCCTCACGGACGCTGGGGTGTGGCCGTTAGCTCCGGGTCGTGAACTGGACCTGGATTCGTTTGAGCTCAGCGCGTGGAAGCACTGCGGTCACGACGCCGCCGCCTGCCAGTTGGGCTCCGATGCCGTACACGAACGGGTCCGTATCGACCTCCGCACCGGGCACGTCGACTCCGTTGATGACGGTGCTGGCCTGGCCGTTGACCATCCGGCCGGTTACTGCGGGTGCGTGCTGGTCCCACGGTTTGCTGCCGGGCCAGAGCTCCTGCCGGTACTGGTTCATGAGGATGTGGTTGACGTGGTCAGCCAGGAGGCTTTGAACCGAAGAGCGCTCGGACGGCTCGCGGTGCCAGGTGGTTCGCACGGCTTCCCACAGCTGCGGATAGCGCATTCGCTCCACCTGCTCTATCAGCCAAGGGGGTCGGGGCCATGGCGGAACTTCCTCGATTGCCCTGCGTGTCTTCTCATCGAGGTCTGCGAGGTTTACCGGGTCCGAGCGGTCATCCGGGTTTCGCCAGAGCGTATAGGTGATGCTCGCCGTCATTTCGCTGTACCCACGATCATCCAGGCCGTAGCTCAGACCGACGGAGTCGGTGTCCTCCAGCGACGCTTGGGGCATGAGCCCCAGCACCGGAATAGGCATGAGTTTCAGGTTTTCGACCCATTCGGCACGGGGGTCGGGGGCGTCTTCGGGGAGGATGCCAGCCAGTCTCATGCCTCGACTATGAATCAAACGAGGGTGCCTGTAAATGGGATTGAGTGTCAGGCCCCAGATGTCCCGGTGAGATTTCCGCATACGTAGTGGGTCGTTCAGACGAGTGTGGACACTCCCTGCAGCCGACGTCGGAAAGGACAGCTGCGGCCCGGTGTGTTGGCGCTGCCGCCGCGGTGCCGCGCCGCACCGCGGGCCCCGGTCGAGGTTCGGAACGGCGAACGGCTAGACTGGAGGGGTAGTAATGGATGCCCGGTCGTTGATTTCCTAGTTTTTCGAATTCAACAAGCCCGCCCCTACGCGATCTTGAGACACACCCGCTGGTCCCAGTGCCAGCATCAGATAGCCCGCGATCGGCTTCCACTGGACCTGCTCGCGCGTCTGAGCGTGCTCCGGAACGGCCCTGCGCCGCCCCCGTTGAGCAAGCAGCGCAGCCCAAATGAATAAGGAAACTCCCTGTGAGTGAATTGCACACGCACCAGCTTCTGACGGACGAATCCGGCATGGAATCGATCGTTCCCGAAGAGACCATCATCTCCGACGAAACTCCGCACGAAATAGCGGAAATGTCCTTCGCGGACTACAACGTCCGCGCCGACATTGTTGAGTCACTTGCCGACGCCGGCATCACGCACCCCTTCCCGATCCAGGCCATGACGCTGCCGGTCGCCCTCAGCGGCCACGACATCATCGGCCAGGCCAAGACCGGCACCGGCAAGACCCTCGGCTTCGGCATCCCGGCGCTCCAGCGCGTCGTCGGACCGGAGGACGCGGGCTACGACGCGCTCCCGGCCCCGGGCGCCCCGCAGGCCCTAGTGATCGTGCCGACGCGTGAACTCGCGGTGCAGGTCGCCGGCGACCTGCAGAACGCGGCCCGCAAGCGCAACGCCCGCATCACCACGATCTACGG
>NZ_JBFRFD010000321.1:0-4324 GCF_052114645.1 Arthrobacter sp. 2YAF22_2 | reverse complement strand
CACCAGCCACGGGGCCGCACCAGTTCAGCGAAGTGCTCTACGCCTTCACCTCCGGGGCCAACAACAACGGCTCCGCTTTCGGCGGCATCACCACGTCGGGGCCCTTCCTATCCACAATGATGAGCCTGGCGATGCTCCTGGGCCGCTTCCTCCCGATTGTCCTGGTGCTCGCTCTCGCCGGCTCCCTCGCCCGACAGGGCAAGATTCCCGTCTCCGCCGGCACCGTCCCCACCCACGGCCCGCTGTTCACCGGATTGCTGCTCGGCGTCACAGTGATCCTGACCGCTCTGAGCTATTTTCCGGCCGTCGCCCTGGGACCGCTTGCAGAAGGACTCGTCAAATGACCCCGTCCCGGACGGACACCGCCGCCCAAACCTACGCCGACGGCAACCCGCTCGGCACCCCCGGCGAACACAAACACCACACCAAAGCCCCGGCGAAACTGACGCTCGCGTCCGTCGCCGCGGCGCTGCCGCTGGCCGTAAGGAAGCTCGCGCCCCGGCAGATGGTCCATTCCCCGGTCATGTTCACCGTATTGGTGGGGGCGGCCCTATGCACGGCGATTTCCCTGTACCAGCCTTCAGTCTTCGGCATCGCCGTCACCGCGTGGCTGTGGCTCACCGTCCTCTTCGGCACTCTGTCCGAGGCCATCGCCGAGGGCCGCGGCAAAGCCCAGGCTGACAGCCTCCGCGCCAGCCGCAAGGGTGTGATGGCCCGGCTCCGGTTGCCCGACGGCACTACCAGGGACGTCCCGGGGACGGAGCTGAGGCTCAATGACGTTGTAGTCTGCGAAGCCGGGGATGTCATCCCCTCGGACGGCGAAATCATCGAAGGCCTGGCCAGCGTCGATGAATCGACCATCACCGGCGAATCGGCGCCTGTCATCCRCGAATCCGGCGGCGACCGCTGCTCCGTCACCGGCGGCACGAAGGTCCTCTCGGACCGGATCGTTATCCGGATCACAGCGGCCCCCGGCGAGACGTTCATTGACCGAATGATCAAGCTGGTCGAGGGCGCAGTCCGGCAGAAGACCCCCAACGAGATCGCGCTTCACGTGTTGCTCGTATCCCTGACCATCGTGTTCCTGGCCGTGACCATGTCGCTGGCCCCGTTTGCCGCCTTGGCCGGCGCCACGCCGTCCCCGATCGTGCTGGTGGCCCTACTGGTCTGCCTGATCCCCACCACCATCGGCGCGCTGGTCCCGGCAATCGGCATCGCCGGGATGGACCGGCTGGTCCAGCACAACGTGCTCGCCACCTCCGGCCGCGCCGTGGAAACCGCCGGAGACATCACCACCCTCCTGCTCGACAAGACGGGGACCATCACGTACGGCAACCGCCGCGCCGTCAATTTCTTCCCCGCCGACCATGTCGAGCGGACCCGGCTCATCGAAGCGGCCCGGGTCTGCAGCCTGGCCGACGACACCCCCGAGGGCCGTTCGATCGTGGACCTTGCCGCCGACAAGGGCGTAACGGGGCAGGATCTGGCCACCCTTGAACGCAGCTCTGGCGATTTTGCGGTGGTTGCGTTCAGCGCCAGCACGCGCATGAGCGGGCTGGACCTGGACGGGATCCAAATCCGAAAAGGCGCAGCCTCCGCGGTGATGGCATTCGTTGCCGAATACGGCGGACACTCCCCGGCGGAGGTCGACCACAGGGTCAACGAAATTTCCGCCCAGGGCGGCACACCTCTGCTCGTCGCCCAGGTGGGCAATGATGGCCGCGCGGACATCCTTGGAACCATCCACCTCGCCGACGTCGTCAAACCCGGCATGCACGCCCGCTTCGCCGAACTGCGGCAAATGGGCATCCGGACCGTGATGATCACCGGCGACAACCCCATCACCGCCAAGGCCATAGCCGCCGAGGCCGGGGTGGACGACTTCCTGGCCGAAGCAACTCCGGAGGACAAACTCGCGGTCATCAAAAAGGAACAGGCCGCAGGCCAGCTCGTGGCCATGACCGGAGACGGCACCAACGACGCCCCGGCCCTGGCCGCGGCCGACGTCGGCGTCGCCATGAACTCAGGCACCCCGGCCGCCAAGGACGCCGCCAACATGGTGGACCTCGACTCCGACCCCACCAAGCTCATCAACATCGTCGGCATCGGCAAGCAGCTCCTCATCACCCGCGGCGCCCTGACCACGTTCTCGGTGGCCAACGACGTCGCCAAGTACTTCGCGATCGTCCCGGCCCTTTTCACGGCCACCTTCCCCGGGCTCGGGCTGCTGAATATCATGGGCCTCGCCACACCGTCCTCAGCCATCCTCTCGGCGGTGATCTTCAACGCCCTGATCATCATCGCCGTGGTGCCGCTCGCGCTCCGCGGCGTCAAATACCGTGCCGTGTCCGCCAACCAGGCACTGGCCCGGAACCTGTTGATCTACGGGCTCGGCGGGCTCATCGCCCCCTTCATCGGCATCAAGATCATCGACCTCCTGATCTCCCTCATCCCCGGAATTGGCTAGGAGCGTCCCATGAACATTCTCACCGGCTACCTCCGACAGCTCGGAACAGCCGTCCGGTTCCTGCTTTTCGCCACGATCGTCCTTGGCGTGGCCTATCCCTTGGCCGTATTCGGCGTCGGGCAGCTGATCGCCCCCCACCAGGCCAACGGCTCCATCATCAAGGACAGCGCCGGCGCGCCGGCGGCCTCCGCCCTGATCGTCCAGGCCTCCGCCAACGATGCGGGAGCCCAGGACCCTCGGTGGTTCCACGCCCGGCCTTCCGCCGTGAAGTGGGACCCGGCGTCGTCCTCGGCGTCGAATCTGGGCCCCAACGATCCGACACTGCTCGCCGCCGTGGCCGCGAACCGGGCCGCCGTCGCCGCCGGCGAACGGGTCAGCGAGGCCGAGGTGCCCGCAGACGCCGTGACGTCCAGCGGGTCAGGACTGGACCCTGACATCTCCCCTGCGTACGCCCGGCTTCAGGTTCCGCGGGTGGCGGCGGCACAGGGCCTGAGCACCGACGTCGTCGGGTCGCTGGTCGGCCGGCACACCAGCGACGGCCTTGAGGCCTTCCTCGGCCAGCCATCCGTCAATGTGACCGCCTTGAACCTCGATGTGGCCGCTGCCGCCCAGGCGTCGAAGTCGCCGCGATCCAAGTGAAAGAATGACGGCATGGCACGTGGAACGCTGCGCATCTTCCTAGGGGCAGCGCCTGGGGTCGGCAAGACCTACGAGATGCTCGAAGAAGCGCATCGGCTGGGCAAGCGCGGGACGGACGTCGTCGTCGCGTTCGCCATGGACCACGGGCGCAGCGAAACGCGCGCGCTCCTGGACGGTCTCGAAGTCATCCCGCCCAAGCGCCTGCCCTACCGGGGTACTGCGTTTGAAGAGATGGACCTGGACGCCGTCCTGGCCCGGGCACCGGGTACCGCGGTGGTGGACGAATACGCCCACTCCAACATCCCCGGCAGCCGCAATCCCAAACGCTGGCAGGATGTCGACGCGCTGCTGGACGCGGGGATCGACGTCCTGTCCACCGTCAATATCCAGCATCTCGCATCCCTGGGCGACGTCGTCAGCGCCATCACCGACGTCCACCAAGCGGAGACGGTCCCTGACGATGTCGTCCGCCGGGCGGACCAGATCCACCTCGTGGACATCTCCCCCGAACTGCTCCGCCAGCGTCTGGGCGACGGGAAGATCTACGCGCCCGAAAAGATCGACGCCGCCCTCTCGAACTACTTCCGGCTGGGCAACCTCACCGCCTTGCGGGAGCTGGCGCTCCTGTGGCTGGCGGACCGTGTGGACGAGGGCCTGGCCAAATACCGGGCCGAAAACGGCATCGAGGAAAGCTGGCCGGCCCGCGAGCGCATCGTGGTGGGACTGACCGGCGGCCCGGAAGGAGACGTCCTCATCCGACGGGGCGCCAGGATCCTCAACAGGGTCAACGGTGGTGACCTGCTGGCGGTGCATGTCCGGGTGGCGGACGGGGTGGCCAACGAGTCCCCGCAGGCGCTCGAAGCCCAACGCCATTTGATCCAGGACCTCGGCGGCAGCTACCACATTGTGACCGGCGAGGATCCTGCGGCCGCGTTGCTGGACTTCGCCCGCAGCGTCAACGCTACCCAAATCGTCGTGGGAATCTCCCGGCGTAACAAGGTGTCCGCCCTGCTGGAAAACCTGCTTGGCGGAGGCGTCGGCACGCGGGTGGTCCGGGATTCCGGCGACATCGACGTCCACATGGTCTCGCACCCGCTCGGAGGGCGTGGCTCGCGACCATCCCGGCAACGCGATCTCGGCCGTGTCCGGGTGACGGTGGGATTCGCCCTGGCCGTCGTGCTCCCGGCCGTCCTGCAGCTCTTCCTGCTGTTCCTCAAC
>NZ_JBFRFD010000320.1:0-4330 GCF_052114645.1 Arthrobacter sp. 2YAF22_2 | reverse complement strand
GGGCTTTATGCCGACGCTGTCCCGGCCGGATGTTGACCTCCTCGAGGGATTGACGACGGCGATCATCGTTGACCAGGAACGGATGGGCTCGAATCCCCGGTCCACCGTCGGCACCGCCACCGACGCGAATGCGATGCTGCGGATCCTCTTCAGCCGGCTGGGGTCCCCGCACGTGGGGCCCCCGACGGCTTTCTCCTTCAACGTCCCGACGCGGAAGGCCAGCGGGGTGATGAGCACCGAGAAGGGCGGCAGGGTCGAGAAAAGCGTGGTGCAGAACGCGGTCTACCTGGGCGGCATGTGTCCGCGATGCGAGGGCATGGGCTCGGTCTCCGACTTCGACCTCACGGCGCTCTACGACGACAGCAAGTCGCTAGCGGGGGGGGCCCTGACGATTCCCGGCTACAGCATGGACGGCTGGTACGGSCGCATCTTCAGCGGCGCCGGCTTCGATATGGACAAGCCGATCGCTAAGTTCACGAAAACGGAAATGCACGACCTGTTGTACAAGGAACCGACCAAAATCAAGGTCGAGGGCATCAACCTGACGTACGAGGGGCTGATCCCCAAGATCCAAAAATCGATGCTTTCCAAGGACGTGGAAGCGATGCAGCCTCACGTTCGGGCCTTCGTGGAGCGCGCCATCACGTTCCAGTCCTGCCCCGAGTGCGACGGCACGCGGCTCAGCCCCGAGGCCAGGTCCGCGAAGATCCGGGGCAAAAACATTGCTGACCTTTGCGCGATGCAGATCAGCGACCTCGTCGGCTGGGTCCGCGAACTCGACGAGCCCTCGGTCGCACCGCTCCTCCACGGTTTGCAGCACCTGCTCGACTCGTTCGCCGACATCGGGCTCGGTTACCTCTCGCTGGACCGGCCGGCGGGCACCTTGTCCGGCGGCGAGGCGCAGCGCACCAAGATGATCAGGCACCTCGGCTCGTCCCTCACGGACATCACTTACGTCTTTGACGAGCCAACGATCGGGCTGCACCCGCACGACATCGAGCGGATGAACCAGCTGCTGCTGCAGCTGCGCGACAAGGGCAACACCGTGCTCGTCGTCGAGCACAAGCCGGAGACCATCGCCATCGCTGACCACGTTGTTGACCTCGGTCCCGGCGCAGGCACCGAAGGCGGCAGTGTCTGCTTCGAGGGAAGCGTGGAAGGGCTGCGGCAGAGTGACACCATCACCGGCCGCCACCTCGACGACCGGGCGGCCGTCAAGGACTCGGTGCGGAAGCCGTCCGGCACGCTCGAGGTGCGTGGCGCCTCGACGCACAACCTCAAGGCGGTCGACGTCGACGTTCCCCTCGGCGTCCTTTGCGTCGTCACCGGTGTCGCGGGGTCGGGCAAGAGCTCACTGATCCACGGGTCGGTCGCCGGCCGCGACGGTGTCGTGGTGATCGACCAGGGTGCCATCAAGGGTTCCCGGCGCAGCAACCCGGCGACGTACACGGGCCTCCTCGAGCCGATCCGCAAGGCTTTCGCCAAGGTCAACGGCGTGAAGCCGGCGCTCTTTAGCTCCAACTCTGAAGGCGCCTGCCCCACCTGCAACGGCGCGGGCGTCATCTTCACCGAACTTGGCGTCATGGCTACCGTCGAGTCCACCTGCGAGGACTGCGAGGGCAGGAGGTTCCAAGCGTCAGTCCTGGAATACACCCTGGGCGGCCGCAACATCGCCGAGGTGCTGGCAATGTCGATGACCGAGGCCGACGTGTTCTTTGGCGACGGGGAGGCCCGGACGCCGGCGGCCCACAAGATCCTCGGCCGGCTCGTGGACGTGGGGCTCGGCTACCTCACGCTCGGCCAGCCGCTCACCACACTGTCCGGCGGCGAGCGGCAGCGCGTCAAACTGGCCACCCAAATGGCAGAGAAGGGCGAGGTCTACGTCCTCGACGAGCCGACCACCGGGCTGCACCTTGCCGACGTCCAGAACCTCCTGGGGCTGCTGGACCGGCTGGTCGACTCGGGCAAGTCGGTGATCGTCATCGAGCACCACCAAGCAGTCATGGCGCACGCCGACTGGATCATCGACCTTGGCCCCGGCGCGGGCCACGAAGGCGGCCGGATCGTGTTCGAGGGCACGCCCGCCGGCCTGGTCGACGCCAGGTCGACCCTCACCGGCGAGCATCTGGCGGCCTACGTCGGAGCGGCCTGACCGCCTGTCTTGGGCGCAATCCCGCCGATGTCCACCAGAAGGTGGGACGGTCCGCGCAGGAACGGGCTCGGCCGGTACGGGGGCGGGTCGTCGACCAGTTGCGGGTTCCCGACTCTGCGGGCAAATTCACCCAGGGCGATCTGGGCTTCCAACCGGGCGAGCGGCGCGCCGAAACAGAGGTGGATGCCGCCGCCAAAGCCGAGGTGTTGATTGTTGCGCCGGCCCGGAATGAAGACGTCGGGGTCGGCGGTGTGGGCGGGATCGCGGTTGCCTGCGGCCAGCAGCAGCGTGAACGAGGAGCCTGCGGGGATGGTCGTCCCGGCGACGTCGATGTCGTCCAGGGCGGTGCGGAACGGGACGAAATGCACGGGCGGTTCGTACCGCAGGAGCTCCTCGACCATGGGGATCGCCAGCTCGGGGTCATCACGCAGTCTCTGGAGCTCTTCCGGGTGGCGGAGCAGGGTCAGGACGCCGTTGGAGATGAGGTTCACGGTGGTTTCGTGTCCGGCGATGAGCAGGAGAAGCCCGGTGCTGACCAGCTGGTCGCCCTCCATGCGGCCTTCAGGGCCGTCGTCGGCCGCCATCGCCGAGAGCAGGTCGGTGCCCGGCGATTGCCGGTGGGCTTCGACCAGCTCTTCCATGTACGAGCGCAGTTCCGCACCGGCCTCGGCCCTCTTCTTTTGCTGCGTTTCCGGGTCAAGCCGGGGATCCGTTGACTGCAGCGCAATGTCCACCCAGATCCGGAAGCGCCGTTCGTCACCGGCAGGCACGCCCAGGAGCTCGCAGATGACGGTGACCGGGAGCGGATAAGCCAGGTCGTCGACGACGTCGATCCTGCGGCGGCCGGCCATGTCGTCGATCAGCCCGGCGACGATGTCCCTCATCCGCGTTTCCATCCCGGCGACCCGGCCCGGCGTCGTAGGCGGTCCGAAGTGGCGCATGGCCAGCCGGCGGAATCGATCGTGATCCGGCGGGTCCATGCTGAGGAAGGTGGGCGTCATGCCGGGGCCGGCGCCCTCAGCGTCCTCGCCGCTGCCGCCGCCTGCGGTGACACCGGCCGCGGCGGCAGCGGGGTTGCGGGTGATGTCGGAGCTGACCCGCGGGTCGTGCAGGAGCGCGGCGATCTCCGCGTAGGTGCTCACAAGGTAGGTCCCGTCCGGCAACCGCGTCACCGGGGTCCGGCGGAGCTCGGCGTAGAGCGGGTACGGATTGGCCCGGTTGGAGTAGTCGAGGATCTGATCCCAGACGTTAGACTCAGTCATCGTGAAGCCTCCTTTGGGGGTGGGACGGTTTCCGCCGCAGTGCCGGAGCGCTGGTGTGTCACGGACGGGGTGTCACGGACGGCGGGGCTGGGTGAGTCGGGCACGGCGTTCATTGGGGTAGTGACCGGTCACGACGACGGTCGCGTCCTGGGTGGGGGAGAACGCCGGCTGGAAGCCGGCCGGCGCCGGCTGCCCGCCGTCTGGGCAGTCGACGTGGAGGAACGACGGCGGGAAGGGAGCGGCTTGCTCGATCAGCGGCTCGTAGAATTCGAGCCACTTGTTTTGGTTGAACGCCACGGCCGCCACGATGCGGCCCTTGTAGCCATAGGCGGCCACGAAACGCCGCAGCGCCACCGATCCCTGGACGATCGCGACCTGGTCTGCGGCTGAGGGCACACCGACGCTCTTGATTTCGGTACCGAACTGGACGGACCAGAATTTGGGTACCGCCAAGTGCGGCCACCGTTCCGTTTCGCCGCTGACCATGTTGTGCGCCGCGACTTCCGCCTGCGAGATCGCGTTGCCCCAGTGCTCGACGGCGAGGAACTGGTAGCCATACATCGGCTGCGGCGCGCGAGAAACGTCACCGGCGACGAAGACGTCGTCGGTGACAAGGCCGTTGGCGTCGAAGGCTCGGCAGCCGGCGTCGCACGCAACGCCCCACGGACCGCAGGCCAGTCCGGAATCGGCGAGCCATTCGACGTTGCGGACCGCCCCCAGCGCCGCGACCGCCACGTCGATCTCCAGTGAGCTGCCATCCGACAGCTGGGCCCGGCGCAGCTGGCCGCCGGCGTCGCCTTCGAGGGACACAACCCGGACGCCACAACGCAGATCCACGCCATTTTCCAGCTGAATTTCCCCCGCGATTCCGCCGATCACCCCGCCAAGCGCTGCACTGAGCGGTGCGGAGCGGAGC
>NZ_JBFRFD010000319.1:0-4344 GCF_052114645.1 Arthrobacter sp. 2YAF22_2 | reverse complement strand
CGTCCTCGTTGACCAGCTGCGGCATGAGGGTTTCGGGGTTGATCCGGATGCCGGGGAACCCGCCGTCCGGCCACTCGCTGGTGCCGCCGGAGTCGCTGATCATCAGGAGGCAATTTCCTGGTAGGCCGCGAAGAGCAGCGAGGTGTCCGGCACGTCCAGGATGCCGGGGCGGGCGACGCCGTCGAGGACCACGAAGCGGAGCAGGTCGCCGCGGGACTTCTTGTCCCGCCGCATGCCGTCCAGCAGTGCCTGCCAGCGGTCGCGCCGGTAGGTGATGGGCAGTCCGAGGCTTTCCAGGATGTTCCGGTGCCGGTCGGCGTCGGCGTCGCTGAGCCGGCCGACGCTGCGCGCCAGTTCGGCGGCGAACATCATGCCCACCGAAACGGCGGCGCCGTGCCGCCAGGAGTAGCGTTCGGCGAGTTCGATCGCATGGCCCAGGGTGTGGCCGTAATTGAGGATCTCGCGCTGTCCGGTTTCCAACAGGTCCTCGGAGACGACCCGGGCCTTGACCGTGATGGCGCGTTCGATGAGTTCGCGCAGCGTGTCCGCGCGGGGATCGGACACGGCGGAGGGGTCCTTTTCGATCAGGTCGAGGATGGCCGGGTCCGCGATGAAACCGCACTTGATGACCTCGGCCATGCCGGAGATGAGCTCGTTCTTCGGCAGCGTGTCGAGCGTGTCCAGGTCCGCGAGGACGCCGGCCGGCGGGTGGAAGACGCCCACCAGGTTCTTGCCCTCGGCGGTGTTGATGCCGGTCTTCCCGCCGACGGCGGCGTCCACCATGCCGAGCAGGCTGGTGGGCATGTGGATGACCTTGACGCCGCGCAGCCAGGTCGCGGCAACAAAGCCGGCGAGGTCGGTCACTGCTCCCCCGCCCACGGCGACTATTGCGTCGGAGCGGGTGAAGTCGTTCTGGCCCAGCACCTGCCAGCAGAACGAGGCCACCTCGATGTGCTTGCCCTCCTCGGCATCCGGGATCTCGGCCGTCAGCGCGGTGAAGCCGGCGGTGGCCAGCTCTTCCCTGACCGCGTCACCGGTGAGCCGCAGAGCGCGCGGGTGGATGACGAGGACGCGCTTGACGCGCTCCCCCAGGAGGCCGGGAAGGCGGGCCAGCAGCCCGCGGCCGACGACGACGTCGTAGTTGTCACCCGCTGCCTGGCCGGTGACTTTGATGACGGTTGATTCGGTGCTCACATTTCAACTTTCTTTGTTGCCGCCGGGGTGGCGGCCGTCCCGGTGTGGGCCGCTGCCAGTCGCGCCAGCGCATCTTGGAGCCGGTCTGCGAGGTCCGGAACGGAACCGCTCCGGACATCGAGGGTCAGATTGGCGAGCCGTTCGTACACCGGCTGCCGGGTGGCGAACAGGACCCGCCAGCGTTCCATCGCGTCGCCAGCCAGGAGCGGGCGCCCGGAGTTCCGGGCGATCCGCTCCGAGACGGTATCCGCGTCGCATTCGAGGTAGACCACCGTGCAGTTGGCCAGCAGTTGCTGGGTGCCCGAGTCCAGCACGGCGCCGCCGCCGAGGGAGATCACCGTGGCGCTGTCGGCGGCGTCTTCCACGGCTTGGGCCACCGCCCGCGCCTCGAGTTCGCGGAACGCGGACTCGCCCCGACCGGCGAAGATATCCGCGATGGTGCCGTGCCGGGCGACCACTTCGACGTCGGTATCGACGAAGCGGGCGCCGAGTTGCTGGGCAAGCTGATGACCGATCGCCGACTTGCCGACCGCCATCGGGCCGATCAGGGCTACCGGACGTTTCAGCACTTCGCGCAGTCCTTCACTCAATCCTTTTCGCAGTTCCTTGGGCGGCGTTTCACGCGGCGCGTTGCGGGCCGGCACTAGTGCCCGATCGAGTCCAGGGACGCCGGGATGTTGTCCAGGTAACCCTTGATGTTGCGGGCCGTCTCCTGCACGGAGTCGCCGCCGAACTTTTCCGTGACCGCTTCGGCCAGGACCAGGGCCACCATGGCCTCGGCCACGACGCCGGCTGCCGGGACCGCACAGACGTCCGAGCGTTGGTGGTGGGCCTTGGCCGCCTCACCGGTGCTGACGTCCACGGTCCTGAGTGCGCGCGGCACCGTCGCGATGGGCTTCATGGCGGCGCGGACCCGGAGTACGTCGCCGATGCTCATGCCGCCTTCGACGCCGCCGGCCCGGTTGGAGGTGCGGATGATCCGGCCGTCCGCGTCCTTGACGATTTCGTCGTGGGCGGCCGAGCCGCGGCGTGCGGCGGTGCGGAAGCCGTCGCCGACTTCGACGCCCTTGATCGCCTGGATGCCCATCAGGGCGGCGGCCAGGCGTGAGTCAAGGCGCCGGTCCCAGTGCACGTAACTGCCGAGTCCCGGGGGCAGCCCGTAGGCGAGGACTTCGACGACGCCGCCAAGGGTTTCGCCTTCTTTGTGCGCCGTGTCCACCTCGGCGACCATGGCGTCGGAGGTTTCGCGGTCGAAGCAGCGCAGCGGGTCCGCGTCGAGGGCCAGCACGTCGTCGGGGGCCGGCAGGGGCCGGCCTTCCGGAACGGACACGCTGGCGATGGACACGGTGTGTGAGACCAGTTCGATGCCCAGCTGCTTGAGGAAGGCGGCCGCCACGGCGCCCAGGGCGACGCGGGTGGCGGTTTCCCTGGCACTGGCGCGTTCCAGGACCGGCCGGGCCTCGTCGAAGCCGTATTTCTGCATGCCGGTGAAATCCGCGTGGCCGGGCCGTGGCCGGGTCAGCGGCGCGTTCCGGGCCTGGTCGGCGAGGATGTCGGCGTCCACCGGATCAGCGGACATGATCTGTTCCCACTTGGGCCATTCGGTGTTGCCGACCTGGATGGCGACCGGGCCGCCTTGGGTCAATCCGTGGCGGACACCGCCGAGGACCGTCACCGTGTCTTGTTCAAACTTCATCCGGGCGCCGCGGCCGTAGCCGAGCCGGCGCCGGGCCAGTGCCTCGACGATCCGGGCGCTGGTGAGCTCAACACCGGCGGGGACGCCTTCGATAATTCCGACCAGGGCCGGACCATGGGATTCTCCGGCAGTCAACCAACGCAACATAGATTCCATCCTGCCATGCATGGCACTTAGAACACCCGCCGAGGTGCCCCGACTGCGTCACACATCACATCTATGACTTCGGCCGGAACGGGACCCTCGAGGCCGGTGAAATACCGCACTTGCTCAACGGCCTGGTAGAGCAGCATTTCAAGGCCCGGGACCACGAGGCCGCCCGCCTCCGACCAGGCGGTGGCGATCCGGCTGGGCCACGGATCGTAGGCGACATCGAGGAGCACGCCGTGCGCCTTCGAGCCCGTCCCGGCCAGTTGCTCCGCCAGGCCGTCCGCAGCCCGCGGCGGCAGAGTGGAGATCACGACGTCGAGACCCGGGAGGGCCCGGGCCGCGTCCGCAAGCGGCCGCACCTGCAGGCTGAGGCCGACGGCGGCGGCCGCCGTGCGGACTTCCGCGGCACGGTTGACGTCCCGGACATAGACGGCGGCCGACGGCGCACCGAGTTCCTTCAGGGCGGCCACGGCCGCGGCCGCGGTTCCACCGCCGCCAAGGACGGCCGCGGACGGCTGAGCAGACGCTCCGGCGTACCGAAGTGCGTTGACGATCCCGGCGACGTCGGTGTTGTAACCCACCAGCCTGGCCGGGGCGTCCCCCGGCGCCGCCGGGTCGAAGGCGACGGTGTTGACCACACCCAGTTCGCGGGCAACGCCGCGGACCTCATCGACCGCACCGGCCATGGCGGCCTTGAGCGGCATTGTCACCGACAGCCCCCGCCAGCTGCCGTCGCCGCGAACCCTGGCCAGGAAGGCCGGGAGTCCCTCGACGGTCACGTCGATCGCTTCGTAGGCGATGTTGACGCCGAGCCGGGCGTACGCGGCGCGGTGCAGCGCCGGGGACCGCGAGTGGCTGATGGGATGCCCGAGGACGGCGGCCCGCAGGGTCACACGCAACGGTTCGGGTTGGCGTCGCACCAGGCGTTGTACTTTGCGACGTTGACATTGTGTTCGGCCAGCGTTTTAGCGAACTTCGTCTCCTTGGTGTCCAGGTTGATGGTCACCCAGTAGAGGTAGTCGTTGGTCTTGGGCTTGGCGGCGGCGTCGATCGCCGTCTTGCCCGGGGATCCAATCGGACCGGCCGGCAGGCCAACATTCGCGTACGTGTTGTACGGGTTGGACTTATCCGCCTTCTGCGCCTCGTCGATGTGGAAGCTCCGGATTCCCAGCCCGTAGGTCACGGTGGCGTCCGACTGGATCAGGCCGTTCGTCTCGGTGTTGTTGGGCTTGAGCCGGTTGTAGATGGCGCCGGCCACGTCGCCGTATTCGGCCTGGCCGCCTTCGGCCTGCACGATGCTGGCG
>NZ_JBFRFD010000318.1:0-4351 GCF_052114645.1 Arthrobacter sp. 2YAF22_2 | reverse complement strand
GCCCCGGGCAGGGTAGCGCCGATCGCGGCGACCAGCCCGGCGTGGGAGTCGGCGGTTACCAGCTTCACCCCGGTCAGGCCGCGGGCGGTCAGGTCCCGGAAGAAGCCCAGCCAGCCGGCGCCGTCCTCGGCGGAGGACGCCTGGATGCCCAGGACCTCGCGGTGCCCGTCGGCGTTGACCCCGGTGGCGACCATGGCGTGGACGTTGACCACCCGCCCGCCTTCGCGGACCTTCAGGACCAGGGCATCGGCGGCCACGAACGTGTACGGGCCGGCATCCAGGGGCCGGGTGCGGAACGCCTCAACCTGGGCATCGAGGTCCGCGGCCATGACCGAGACCTGGGACTTGGAGAGCCGGGTGATCCCCAGGGACTCGACGAGCTTTTCCATCCGCCGGGTACTCACCCCGAGCAGGTAGCAGGTCGCGACCACCGTGGTCAGGGCGGCCTCGGCCCGGCGGCGGCGCTCCAGCAGCCAGTCCGGGAAATACGAGCCGTGCCGGAGCTTGGGGATGGCGACATCCACGGTCCCGGTGCGGGTGTCGAAGTCCCGGTGCCGGTAGCCGTTGCGCGAGTTGGTACGCGCCTCGGAACGGGCACCGTATTCGGCGCCGCAGACCGCGTCCGCTTCGGCGCTCATCAGCGCGTTGATGAACGTGGTGAGCATGGATCGCATCAGATCCGGGGAGGCCTGCTCGAGTTGCTCGGACAGGAAACGGGCAGGATCGATAACATGGGGTGCGGTCATCGCGTGGAAACTCCTTGAGAGAAGACTTTGGTCGGTCTTTCCAAGAATCACGCGATGGCCGCCTCACGTTCGGGAACAACACGCCCGGGGCCGGGCCGTTACACCACGCTAATGGGCACTACCGCGAAGAATGGGCATGTCCCAAAGGCGCGGGCGGGGGCGGAATGCAGCAGCGTCTGCCGTCACCCGTAGAATCGTAAAGTGATGTACCCAGCAGCTACAGGTGATTTCAGGCCCTCGGTGGAAGCAGGTCCGGTCCATGTCGAGGAGCGCTCGGCCGTCATCGACCTTGACGCCATCCGGCACAACGTCCGGCACTTGGCCGCGGTGGCGTCGCCGGCCAGGGTGATGGCCGTTGTCAAGGCAGACGCCTACGGCCACGGCGCCATCCCTGTTGCCCGCGCGGCGCTCAGCGCCGGAGCCAGCTGGCTGGGCGTGGCCCACATCTCCGAAGCACTGGCCCTGCGCGCTGCCGGGATCGAAGCGCCCGTGCTGGCCTGGCTGCACACGCCGGAGAGCAACTTCGCGGCCGCCGTCGCTGCCGGAATCGACATTGGCTGCTCCGGCTGGGAGCTCGGCCGGATCGTCGCCGCCGCGCGTGAGCAGGAACGCCCGGCCCGGATCCATCTGAAGGTCGACACCGGGCTGGGCCGCAACGGGGTCACCCTGGATTCCTGGGACACGCTGCTCGGCGAGGCCATGGAATACCAGGATCAGGGGTTGTTGCGCGTGGTGGGGATTTTCTCCCACCTTGCCGTCGCCGACGAACCCGACCGCCCCGAAACGGACCAGCAACTGGAAGCCTTCCGCGAGGTCCTGGCGATAGCCCAGGACGCCGGCGTCGATCCCGAAGTCCGCCACCTCGCCAATACCCCCGCCACGCTCTCCCGCCCGGACACGCACTTCGACCTGGTCCGGGTGGGCCTGGGCATSTACGGGCTCTCGCCGTTCGAAGGACAGAGTTCCGCGGAAGTTGGGCTGCGCCCGGCCATGAGCGTGCGCGCCGTCATCGCGCACTGCAAGGACGTGCCCGCCGGCCAGGGCGTCTCCTACGGGCTGCACTACCGCACACAAGGGCCCAGCACCCTGGGGCTCGTCCCGCTGGGCTACGCCGATGGCGTGCCGCGGATCGCCACCGGCGGTCCCGTCCGGGTGGGCGGGGTGAATTACCCCGTGGTGGGCCGCATTGCCATGGACCAGATGGTGATCGACCTCGGCCCGCTCCAGGTCTCCGTCGGCGGCCGCAGCCTGCTGGGCGCCGAAGCCGTGCTGTTCGGCGACGGCGCCGACGGCGGCCCCACCGCCGAGGACTGGGCTACGGCGGCCGGCACCAACAACTACGAAATTGTCACCCGCATCAGCCCGCGGGTACCGCGCCGCTATATCAACGAAGAGTCGTCATCCGACGGCGTGGCCGGGCAGTGAGCGAACCGGCCTGGGAGCGGACCCTCGACGTCGGGACCGCGGAGCAAACGCACGCCCTCGCGGCCGACCTTGGGGCCGGCCTTCAGGCGGGCGACCTGCTGGTGCTCAGCGGCGAATTGGGCGCCGGCAAAACCACCTTCACCCAGGGGCTTGGCGAAGGCCTTGGCGTCCGCGCCGGCATCATCTCGCCCACCTTCGTGCTGGTCCGGATTCACCCCAACCTGCCGGACGGACCCCGTCCGGGCGGTCCGGATCTGGTCCACGTCGACGCCTACCGGCTGGGGTCCACCTCCGAAATCGATGACATCGACCTGGAAAACACCATGGATACTGCGGTGACCGTGGTGGAGTGGGGCCGCGGCCGCGTGGAGCACCTCAGCGAAAGCCGGCTCGAAATCGAGCTGCACCGCCGGCTGGGCGGCGCCCAGCCGCTGCCCGGCACCCAGCCCGAGCCCGAGGGCGCCACCCTGGATTTCGACACCGACGACGTCGACGAGCCCAGGACCGTGGTGTTCCGCGGCTTCGGTCCGCGCTGGGCCGAGCCCCCGACTGCTCTTGTGGGTATCCCCAACCTGCCCGCGACCCCAGGAAAGGACTGACCGTGCTGATCCTTGCCATCGACACCTCGGCGGTCGCCAGCGCAGCGCTCGTTTCCGATGACTCGCTCGAATCCGTCGTCGGCAGCTTCGCCACCGAGGACACCCGCAGCCACGCCGAAGTGCTGGCCCCTGGCATCGCAAAGCTACTCACCGGCGCGGGCCTCAGCGGCGCCGACGTCGACGCCATTGTCGTCGGAGTGGGACCGGGCCCCTTCACCGGCCTCCGCTCCGGCATCGTCACCGCCCGCAGCCTGGCCTTTGTCTGGCAAAAGCCCCTCTACGGGCTGATGAGCCTGGATGCGATTGCCCTGGAAGTGGCCGAGTCCACGGAGGCTGCGGCCGAGTTCGTCGTGGCCACCGACGCGCGGCGCAAGGAGGTCTACTGGGCCCGCTACGCCCTGGCCGGCGGCCAGCTGCCGCAGCTGCTGGACGGGCCGCACGTGGGATTCGCCGCCGGGCTGCCGGACCTTCCCGTCTACGGCGCAGGCGCCGGCCTGTACCCGGAGGCCCTGCAGGCGGTGCCCGAATTCGCGGCCCGCCAGCCGGAAGCGCTCTCGCTGGGCCAGTTCGCGCTCGCTCGCCTTACCGCGGGAGAGCAACTCCTGGACACCACCCCTCTGTACCTGCGCGAATCCGACGCCCAGGTCCCCGGCCCGCGGAAGCGCGCCCTGTGACCGCTCCGGAAACACCACAGGTAACACCCCCTGAACCGTCCCCGTCGGGGGTGGTGCTGAGGGCTATGGTTGCGGCGGACATCCCTGCCGTGCACGCGCTGGAGTGCAGGCTGTTCCCCGTGGACGCCTGGCCGCTGCAGATGTTTGTCGACGAACTGGCGCAGGCCGGGACGCGGCACTACCTCGTCGCGGAGGCGTCCGGTGCCATAGTCGGGTACGCCGGGCTGATGTGCATCGAACCCATCGCGGACGTCCAAACCATCGCCGTCGTGCCTGCGCAGGAGGGCCGCGGGATCGGTTCGGCCCTGCTTACCGAGCTCATCCGGGAGAGCCGGCGACGCGGTGCCGCCGACGTGCTGTTGGAGGTGCGGGCCGACAACCCCCGCGCCCAGCAGCTCTACCGCCGCTTCGGCTTCGAGCAGATCCACGTCCGCCGCCGCTATTACCGCGACGGTGTCGACGCGCTGATCATGCGGCTCCAGCTCCACGCGGCGGACGGCGCAGCAGCAGCGGCCGACAAGCCGACGGAGAACCACCCGGCGGACAAACATCCCGCGACCACACAGCATCCACCACTGCCGAGGGAAACAGGCCAAGCATGAACCATCACCCGCAGAGCTTCCAGCCCCTGGTGCTGGGGATCGAGTCCTCCTGCGACGAGACCGGCGTTGGCATTGTCCGCGGCACCCGGTTGCTGGCCAACACCGTCTCCTCGTCCATGGAGGAGCACGTCCGCTTCGGCGGCGTCATCCCCGAGATCGCCTCGCGCGCGCACCTCGACGCCTTTGTTCCCACCCTCCGCGAAGCCCTGGCTGCCGCGGACGTGGCACTGGACGACGTCGATGCCATCGCCGTAACCTCAGGCCCGCGTTGGCATTGTCCGCGGCACCCGGTTGCTGGCCAACAC
>NZ_JBFRFD010000317.1:0-4352 GCF_052114645.1 Arthrobacter sp. 2YAF22_2 | reverse complement strand
GGTTCGAGGTGGTCTGGACGGCGTCCACCGGACCGGTCACGCGGCGCCGGCCGCTGGTTTCGGCCTCGGTCGGCTCTTCCGGACGCGCCGAGAAGGCGGGATTCGCGCCGCCCTTTCCAGCGCCGGAGCCTGCCGAGCCGCCCTGTTGCGGAGCAGCCGGAACAGCACCGGCACCAGTGGTGCCGGTGCCCGGGTTCACTTCCTGGCGTTCATCCCTGGCCCGGCGCAAATCGCGGCGGCTGCGGATGGGAGGCTGTTCCTGACTCATTCAAGGCTCATTCGGTGCTGGCGGTTTGGTTTGGTTCGAGGACCGGCTCGGACTCCGGGAAGTCGTGCCGCGGAGCAGGCTGATCATACAGGTCGTACTTGGCGATGTATTGGACCACGCCGTCGGGCACAAGGTACCAGACGGGGTTTCCCGCCGCGACCCGGGTCCGGCAGTCCGTGGAGGAGATCGCCATGGCGGGCACCTCCAGCAGGCTGACGTCATCGCGGCCCATGCCGTCCAGCACGTGTCCCGGCCGGGTCACCCCCACGAAGTGCGCCAGCGACCACAGCTCGTCGATATCTTTCCAGGAAAGAATCTGGGCCAGCGCGTCGGCGCCGGTGATGAAGAAGAGGTCGGCATCCGGCCGCAGCGTGCGCAGGTCCCGCAGGGTGTCGATGGTGTACGTGGGGCCGGGACGGTCGACGTCGACCCGGCTCACCGTGAACCGCGGGTTGGAGGCCGTGGCGATCACTGTCATAAGGTACCGGTGTTCGGCCTCGCTGACATTCCTGCTGTTCTTCTGCCAAGGCTGCCCGGTGGGGACGAACACGACTTCGTCCAAGTCAAACTTCGCCGCGACCTCACTGGCCGCGACCAGGTGGCCGTGATGGATCGGATCAAACGTGCCGCCCATCACACCGAGTCGCAGGCGGCGCTTGGCGCCGTGCTGCTTCACTGTGGCGGAAATATTAGTGGCCCGGGCCCGGGTGCTTCGCCGGGTGCTGGCGGTGCGGATCCGCGTGCTCCTCGACGGCCTCGTGGCGCTTGCCGAGGTTGCCGTAGGACAGCGTGATGAACATCAGGACCAGCAGGATCACGAACATCGTGCCACCGATCACGAACGGCGGCGCGATGAGCGGCGCTAGTTCCTCGTGTTCGACGGCTGCGGCGACGGACGTGGCGATCTGCTGAAACAGCATGTTCTCCCCTAGTAGGTTTCCAAATTGACGACGGCGGCGGTTCCCGCCGTTCCTGGCTTCTGTTCCATGTTACCGCGTTGCTAGGCGCGGATCTGGCCTTCGCCCTGGACGATCCATTTCGTCGTGGTGAGCTCGGTCAGCCCCATCGGGCCGCGGGCGTGCAGCTTCTGCGTCGAGATGCCCACCTCGGCGCCCAGGCCCAGCTCTCCGCCGTCGGTGAACCGCGTGGAGGCATTCACGATCACCGCGGCTGAATCCACCTCGGCGATGAACCGCTCGGCGTTGGCGAGATCGTTGGTCAGGATTGCCTCGGTGTGCCCGGTGGACCAGGTGCGGATATGCTGAACGGCTTCATCCAGCGAGTCCACCATCGCCACCGCCAGGTCGAGGTCCATGTATTCGGTGGCCCAGTCCGCCTCGGTGGCGGGAACGGAGTCCACGGCGCCCGGGAGCGCGGCCCGGATCCGTCCGTCGGTGTGCAGGGTGACGCCGGCGGCACGCAGGGCCGAGGCGACGGCGGGCAGCACGGTGGACGCGGAGTGCACCAGCAGCGTCTCCACTGTGTTGCAGACACTGGGGCGCTGGGTCTTGGCGTTGAGCAGGATTTCCACCGCCATCTTCTCGTCCGCCGAGGCGTCGAGGAAGATGTGCACGTTGCCCTCGCCGGTTTCGATGACGGGCACCGAGGAATTCGTCACCACTGTTTGAATGAGTTCGCGTCCGCCGCGGGGGATCAGCACATCGACCCGGCCGCGGGCCCGCATCAGCACATTTGCGCCGTCGCGCCCGTACACGTCGACGCTCTGGACGGCGTCGGCCGGCAGGCCAACGGAGTCCAGGGCATCGCGAAGGATGCTCACGAGCGCCGCATTGGTGGCGGCGGCCGCACTCCCGCCGCGCAGGATGACGGCGTTGCCGCTCTTGAGCGCCAGTCCGGCGATGTCCACGGTGACGTTGGGGCGTGCCTCGTAGATCGCGGCGACGACGCCCATCGGGACGTTGATCTGGCGCAGGCGCAGCCCGTTAGGGAGGGTCTGGCCGCGCACCACATTGCCCACCGGGTCCGGCAGGGTGGCGAGGTTCTCCAGGGCCGCGGCGAGGGCCTGGACGCGGGCCTCGGTGAGGGTGAGCCGGTCCAGCAGGGCCGCGGAGGTGCCGGCGGCCCGTCCGGCCGCGACGTCCTTGCCGTTGGCGGCCAGGATCAGGTCCTTGTGTTCCAGGAGCGCGGCGCCGACAGCCCGAAGACCGCGGTCTTTCAGCGCCCGGTTGGCGTGGGCCATCCGGCGGGAGGCGGCCCGGGACCGGTCGGCAACGGCGTGCACTGCGGCTTCGAGCTCCGGCGCGGCCGTCGGCGGGCCTGCGGCGGGCCCGTCGTGTACCGGCAGGTCGGGGTGCGAAGTCAGGGCCTCAGTCATGCTCCAAGTTTAGGCGAGCGGAGGGCTTAGACCAGCACCAGGTCGTCAACATGAACAACTTCACGGTCATAGCCGCGCCCCAGCGTCTTGCCGAGTTCATGGGTGGAGCGGCCGAGCATTTGCGGCAGTTCGGCGGCGCCGTAGTTCACCAGTCCGCGGGCGATCACGGTACCGTCGGTGCCGACCATCTCGACGGCGTCGCCGGCTTCGAAGTCGCCGTGCACGGCGGTGATCCCGGCCGGCAGCAGCGACGTGTGGCGGTCCCGCACGGCGCGGACGGCGCCGTCGTCGAGCACCAGCCGGCCCCGTACGGAGGCCAGGTGCGCCAGCCAGAGCAGCCGGATCGGTTTCCGGGCGCCGTTCACGGAGAACCAGGTCCCCACGTCCTCCCCCGCCAGCGCGGCGGCCGCGTTCGCGGTGGAGGTCACGAGCGCGTGGATCCCGGATCCGGCGGCGATGGACGCGGCCTCGACCTTGGTGACCATGCCGCCGGTGCCGATCCCGGCTTTCCCGGTGCTGCCGATCGAAATCCCTTCGAGGTCGCGCGGACCGGAGACGTGCGCGATCCGCCGGGCGCCGTGCACGGGCGGACCGTCGTACAGCGAGTCGACGTCGGAGAGCAGGACGAGGGCGTCGGCGCGGACCAGGTGCGCCACGAGCGCGGCGAGCCGGTCGTTGTCGCCGAAACGGATTTCATGGGTGGCGACGGTGTCGTTTTCGTTGACGACCGGGACCACGCCGAGGTTCAACAGCCGGTCCAGGGCGCGGAAGGCGTTGGTGTGCTGGCTGCGGCGCATGAAATCGTCGGCGGTCAACAGGACCTGGCTCACGGTGACGCCGTGCGCGCCGAAGGCGTGGGTGTAGCGGGCCATCAAGAGGCCCTGGCCCACGCTGGCGGCGGCCTGCTGGGTGGCGAGGTCGCGGGGGCGCTTGGCAAGCCCCAGCGGCGCCAGCCCGGCCGCGATCGCGCCGGAGGAAACGAGGATGATTTCGGTGCCGGCGTTGCGCTTGTGCGCTAGGGCATCGGCGAGGTCGGTCAGCGCCTCCTCGGCGATGCCGCCCTTGATGGACGTCAGCGAGGAAGAACCGACCTTGACCACGATCCGGCGGGCGCCGGAGAGCACGGCGCGGCTGGCTGCCCCGGCCGCGCCGGGAACGGCGACGGCGTTACTCGTCATCGGTTTCGCCGACTCCACTCTCCTTGAGCGGCTGTGCGGCGCGGCGGCCGCTGACCGATTCGGTCCAGATGCCGGCCTTGCGCTCGGCTTCCAGCTCCGCCCGGGCGGCGGCCTTCGCGTCGCGGCGCTCCTGCTGGTCCTCGCGCTTCTGGCCGCGCGTGGGTCGGTCGCCGATGTCGGCGAAGCGCACGTCGGTGCCGCGCGGGGAGGCCAGGAGTTCGGCGCCGGCCATCATGGTCGGCTCCCAGTCGAAGACGACGCCGTCGTCCTCGCCGATGACGACCATGTCGCCCGGCTTGGCGCCCTGCTTGAACAGCTCGTTTTCGACGCCCAGCTTGGCGAGGCGGTCGGCGAGGTAGCCGATGGCCTCCTCGTTGGTGAAGTCGGTCTGCTTGACCCAGCGGACCGGCTTGTCGCCCAGCACGCGGAACAGCGGCTCCAGGCCCTTCTCCTCGCGGCGGATCGTGAACCCGCTTTCGTTGACGGCGCGCGGTCGCAGCACGGGAGCGTGGACCTTGGGCGGCGTCGCGGCCACCGCATCGCGGGCGGCCTTGACGATCTCGGCCATGGC
>NZ_JBFRFD010000316.1:0-4376 GCF_052114645.1 Arthrobacter sp. 2YAF22_2 | reverse complement strand
CGGCGCCGCAGCGCGGACAGTGTATGTGTGCGGCGTGCCAGTTGGCGATCGCGCTGGCCTCGATGAACAGCGCGGTGTGGGTGGGGTCCAGCTGGGCTGCCACCTCCCGGAAACCCGCCCACTGCGCCCCCGCGGGGATGCCCTCGACGTGCTGCTCGAAGGGCTCGGCGCGGACTTCGAATTGTTCCGGAAGGATGAACAGGACGTACTGCGTTCCCTCCGGCACGCCGGCTCCGGGCAGCGCCGCGCCAAGATAGATCACTTGCTCGGGGGCATAGGGGGTTCCCCGGAGCCGGGCGGCGAGGCTGGCCGCGTCCACGAACACGAGGCCCTCGCCGCTGACCAGGGCCTGGCGCCGGGACAGGAGCAGTGCCTGAGCACCGCTGGATCGCAGCAGCTCCTCCAGCATCGCGGGCTTCATCCTGGCCGCGGTGCCGCGGTCAATCAGCGCCGGACGCAAGGGAAGAACAGTGTCGCGCAGGCTGTTGGCCGCCGGGCCGGCCCCGGCCGCCGTCGGCACGTCAGCGGTCGCCGATCCGGCCGGAGCGGCCGGGTCCGGGCATGCCCCTTCAGGATCGATCGGTGCCGTACTTTGCCCGGCTTTTGGCCCGGTTCCGGACTCTGGTGACTCCGCAAGACTCATGTACCCACCGTACCGACCCCCGCTGACAATTGACATTTCCCAGGGCAGCCCAAGYGGGCGGCGGACCGCAATCCCGGGACGGTGGCGCGCGTTGGAGCCGTGCGGCGCTATTTCGCGCCGATCTTTCAGACTCGCCGTCCTGCATCGCCGTCATCGGCGCGGCTCGCTCTACCGTGGATGCGTGAGAAGAAAACCAATCGAACTGGCAGCCATAGCGACGGCGGCAGTGCCCGGCCTGACCCCGACCGCCGCGAGCTCCGCGCCCGACGATCCGGCAGACTTCGATTCCGCCCTCCTCTTGGACTCCGAAGGTAAACATTGGCGGGTCCGCTCGCCCCGGCATGCCGAGGCGAGCGCACGCCTTGAAACCGAGTTCCTGGTGCTGCGCGCGTTCACTCCCGGCATCCGCGCCGAACTTCCCTTCCTGATGCCCACCGTGGCCGGAAGCGTCCGGCAGGGGACGCTCAGCACCTTTGTCTACTCTCACCTGTCCGGCGCCACCCGCTCGGTGGAGGAGCTTAGCGCCGGCTCGGCCGGGCTGGCGCGGGAACTCGGCGCTGCCCTCGCGGCGATCCATGATCTGCCGCATACCCTGGTCAGCAACGCCGACCTTCCGAGCTACACGCCGAACGAGTTCCGACAGCGCCGGCTCAATGAACTGGACCAGGCCGCAACGACGGGCAAGATCCCGCCGCTGCTGCTGCGTCGCTGGGAGCACGCGCTGGAAGACGTCTCGCTGTGGCGCTTCAACCCCAGCGTGGTGCACGGCGATCTGCATGAGGACAACCTGCTGGTCGACGGCGAGAAGGTCACCGCCGTGACAGGCTGGACGGACCTGCGCATCGGGGATCCGGCCGACGACATGGCCTGGCTGGTTGCCTCCAATGACCAGGACTTTGTGGATACGGTGTTGGCTCAGTACACCTCGAGCCGCCGGGACGCGCCCGACTCGCATCTGCTTCGACGCGCCGCGTTGTCCGCGGAGTTCGCCTTGGCGCAGTACCTGGTCAAGGGGCTCGCGGCAGAAGACCAGACCATGATCGACGAGGCAGAGTCCATGCTGGCGGTGCTGGCCGACGACGTCGCAGAGCACGGCGGCCAGCCGATCAGCGTCGAACCACTGCCCCAGCCCGCCCTGACCGTGCAGCCCGCCCCAGCAGCGCACCCGGCCGTCAGCGTGCAGCCCGCCGTGACCGTGCAGCCGATAGGGCCGGAAGATCCTGGCGCGGCGACCGGGCCCGGGCCCGAATTGGGGTCCGCCGGCTCTGCGGTGCCCGCGGTGCAGGTCACGCCGATCCCCCGCGACGAGGCTCCCGCTCCTTCGCAGAACGACGGAGGCTTCGCCGGCTCGGCAGCGGGCAGGACCGACACCGCCAGCCACGCGGACGACGGCACCGACGACGGCGGCGCGTCTGGTGCCACGGCTGCCGAGGGTGCCGCCGAGAACAAGAACACCGCTGACGGCACCCACGGGGACGCAACCCCTTCCCCTGCCGCCCCGTCAGCGGCGGATGACACCTCCACCACGGCACTGACAGTCGTTCCGGATCCGCGCCGCTAGCGTGAGACGCTAGCTGGCCGCAGTACTCCCCAACGCCGCAGCGACTATCTCCTCCAGCCGTTCCGCGGAGCCCAGATCGTGCGGGCGCACCACCGCGTCGTCGGCCACATAATAGAACGCCGCCCGGACATCCTCGAGCGGGACGCCTTTGAGCCGGGACCATGCCAGCCGGTAGACGGCGAGCTGTACTGCCCTGGTCTTGAGCTGGCCGGCCGCGGGCCGGCGCCCGGTCTTCCAATCCACGAGGTCCCAGCGGCCGTCGGTGTCCCGGAAGACGGCGTCAATGCGTCCGCGGACCACCACGTCGCCGATCCGGGTTTCCACCGGCACTTCGACATGCGCAGGCGCCCGGTGGGCCCATTCGGACCGGCGGAAGGTCTCCACCATGGCGTCCAGCCCGTAGGCCTCGTCGATGTGGTCGTCCGAGCCGGCCGCTTCGCCGAGGTCCAGCATCCCGGCGGTACCGAAATACTCTTCCACCCACGCGTGGAAGGCCGTCCCCTTGCGGGCGGACATCCCTGGCTCGCGCGGGACGGGGCGCCGCAGCCGGGCGACCACGGAGGCTGGGTCGTCATCCAGGTCCACCAGGGTGGAGGCGGAGATGTGTCCCGGCAAGTGCACGTCCTGGCCCGAGGCCCGGCGTGAACGCCGGTCCAGCAGGGTCGCCGCTTCCTGCGCCCAGCCCCCCGCCTGGCCACGCAACTGCCGCGCCCCGGGCACCGAACCCGCAGGATCCGAACTGGAGTGGACCGAGCCGGCCGGAGCGGGCAACAAGCCGGCGTCGGGCCGTTCCAGCCGCTCCAGGACGCGGCCGGCGGCGGCCGCCATGGCGGCCCGGCGCCCTGGCAGGAGCCGAAGCCGGACCCCGGTGCGCGGGTGGACGGGCCCTTCCAGCGGATCATAGGGCCACAGCGCCAGCTCGAGTTCGCTGGTCAGCGGACTTTCCTCCGGCAGGGACTCCTCCGCGACGGAGCGCGGATGGATCTCGGCAGCCCCGGACGAATTCAAGGTTTCGAGCTCGGCCAGGAACGGCGACATCCCGGCCAGTCCCGCCCGGGAACCCACCCAGGCGGCGCTGGAAACCCACAACACGTGCTTGGCGCGGGTGTAGGCCACATAGGCCAGGCGTCGTTCCTCGGCTTCCCCGTGGACCTGGACGGCGGCCTTGAAGTCCTTCTCGGCGTCAAGCCAGCCCTTTTGGTCCGGCTGGTCCAGGTCCCACTGCGGCAGGTCGGCGCGGTCGCCGCGGAGTGGCCAGGGCAGCGCGGCCGACCCGCTGCTCCAGCGAGAATCCCGGCTGCTGGGAAAAGCCCCGGCGTTGAGGCCCGGCACGAACACGACGTCCCACTCCAGCCCCTTCGACGCATGGACGGTCAGGAGTTGCACGGCCTCATGGTTGACTTCCGGCGCGGCGGCGTCGAGGCCGTTTTCCTCGGCGGCCGCCGCCTCCAGCCAGGCCAGGAAGGCGAGTACGTCCACCCGCTGCGAGGTGTGCAGGAACCCGGCGGCGGCGTCCTGGAAGGCGTCCAGGTTGCGCCGGGCCTGGTGGATGCTGATGCCGGGCCGGGCTGCGACCTCGATGTCCAGGAGCATGGCTCGTTCGACTTCGCCGAGGAGCGTGCTCAGATCGTCACCCATGAAACTGCGCAGTTGCCGGAGTTCGGCGGAAAGCCGCTGCAGCCGTTCCCGCGCTGCCGGGCTGAGCTGCCGGCCATGCGCGGAGGTCCAGTCCGGGCGGGGCAGCCAGTCCAGGGCCTCGACGAGGCTCGCGGCGTCGGTGAGGTCGCCTTCGATGACTGCGTCGTCGGCGTCGCTGCCGGTGTCCGTATCATCGCCGCCGGCGCCCTCGGAGGCACCGGGAGTGCCGGGGCGGCCGCGGCGCCGGGCCAGGAAGCTTGACCAGTCGCGGAACGCCATCAGGTCCGCCGGACCGATCCGCCAGCGGGCTCCGGCCAGCAGCCGCATCAGCGAGTCCGAGCGGCCCGGGTCGGCCAGCACCCGGAGGGTGGCGACCAGATCGACGATCTCGGGAGTGTCCAGCAGCCCGCCCAGACCCACGATCTCGTACGGAATCCCGCGCAGCTCGAATTCGCGGCGGATGCACTCCATCTGGGCTCGTCGACGGCAGAGCACGGCCATGGCCAGATCGACGATCTCGGGAGTGTCCAGCAG
>NZ_JBFRFD010000315.1:0-4384 GCF_052114645.1 Arthrobacter sp. 2YAF22_2 | reverse complement strand
GGTCTTGACGAGGTTCCTGGCCTTGAGGATGGGCTCGCGGGTGGCGGTATGGGAGGCTGCAGATTCTGTCATGGTCATGACTTAACCTTTCGGATCCACTGGTCGATAGACACAGCAACAATGATCAGGATGCCTACGGCGAGGGTCTGGTACAGGACGTCCAGGCCGGCGAGCGAGAGGCCGTTTCGGAAAACTCCGACGATCAGCGCTCCGAGCAGTGAACCCCAGATGGAGCCGCGGCCGCCGAAGAGGCTTGTTCCGCCGATCACGACGGCGGTGATGGAGTCCAGGTTCAGATCGACCCCGGCGTTTGGGCTGGCGGCGTTGGTGCGGCCGATCTGGATCCAAGCGCCGGCGGCAAGAACTGCTCCTGCGGCAAGGTAGACGCTCATGAGGACGCGGCTGACCGGAATACCGGCGAGGCGGGCCGCCTCCTTGTCATCGCCCACGGCGTAGACGTGTCGGCCCCAGGCCGTCTTGCCCAGGATGAAGGCGACAACGGCGTAGAGCAGGAGCATCATGACGACGCCTGTGGAGATGCGGACCGGCCCGACCGGGAACGTGGTTCCCAGCCAGGTGAGGACACCTGGCATCGCGGATCCGCGGACCGTGCTGCCCCCTGAATAGAGCAGCGTCAGGGCGACGAAAATGTTCAGCGTTCCGAGGGTGACGATGAACGGTGGGAGTCGGAATCTTGTGACCAGGAAGCCGTTGAGCGCGCCGGCGGCAAGACCGACAGCGAGACCTGCAATGAGTGCCAGCGGCCCGGGAATACCGTTGCTGACCGCGAGCTGGGCGATCACCATCGAGGACAGGATCATGACCGCGCCGACGGAGAGGTCGATGCCGGCGGTCAGGATGATGAGGGTCTGAGCGATGGCCAGGGTGCCCACCACCGCTACCTGCTGCGTGATCAGGGAGAGGTTCTCTACCCGCAGGAAGCGGTCATTGAGGAGGCCGAAGACCACCACTGCGATCAGCAGGACAATGGCGGGGCTGAGGGCCGGGTAGCGGTGGAGAATGTTGCGGATTCTGCTGAGAGTGGTCTGGCGGTCGAGGAATTCCTCGGCCAAATCAGCATGCCCGGTGCTCGGCGGGCCGGCGGTCTGTTGCTGGGTCACTTGAATTACTCCTGAACGTCCATGTTCTGTTACTGGTGTTGTGCTGCGCGCTGCGGGGAGACGCCTTGGCACGTCCCCCCGCGACGGGAGGGGTTACTTGCCCCAGCAGATCTGAGATGCGGCCGTGGTGTCGATGCTGTCCAGCCCGGCAACTGCCTTGTCAGTGACCAGGGCGGAGCCGGTGTTGAAGAAGTCCAGGCCCGCTGAGACCGAGGGCTTCTTGCCCGACGTGGCCAGGTCTTGGATGGCTTTGACGCCGAGCTGGGCCATCTTGACGGGGTATTGCTGGGCGGTGGCGCCGATGATTCCGGACTTGACGTTGTTCACGCCGGTGCAGCCTCCGTCGATGGAGACGACCAGCACGCCTTTTTCTTTGCCCGCAGCCTTCAGTGCCTCATAGGCGCCCGCAGCGGCCGGTTCGTTGATGGTGTAGACGACGTTGATGTTGGGGTTCTTGGACAGCAGGGTTTCCATCGCGGTCCGGCCGCCGTCCTCGGCGCCCTGTGAGGCCTGGCTGCCGACGATCTCGTAGTCCCCGCCTTTACCGCCGGTGTACTTGCCGGTCTTGGCCTCGTCACCGTTCTTCGTCTTGTCGGCGGTGTCAATGCCCATTCCGGTCAGGAATCCCTGGTCGCGGTTGTAGTCAACCGAAACGACCTTGTCGCTGAACAGGTCAACCAAGGCAATAGTGGCCTTCTTGCCATCCAGCTGCGCCGCGGTCCACTGCCCGATCTGTTTGCCGGCCGCGAAGTTGTCGGTCGCGAAGGTGATGTCCACTGCGCTGGCCGGGTCCGGCGGGGTGTCCAAAGCGATCACGTACAAGCCTGCGTCGCGGGCCTTCTTGATCGCGTCGACAACGGCGGGCCCGTTCGGCGTGATGAGGATGCCCTTGTCGCCCTTGGAGATGGCATTCTCAATCGCCTGGATCTGGGTGTCTTCGTCGCCGTCGGACTTGCCGGCAGCCAGCTTCAGATCAATATTTCCCCCCTCGGCTGCTTTTTTCGCGCCGTCTTCCATTGCTACGAAGTAGGGGTTGGACGTGGTCTTTACGATCAGCGAAACGCCGATCTTTGCGTCAGTGGCGCCTCCGCTGGCAGACGTCCCGGTGGAACTGCCGCCACAGGCAGTAAGACTGAGCGCTCCCAAAGTTAGGACTGCTGCTGCAGACAAGAGGCGGGTGGTTGTCGAACGAGGCGCTGTGGAACTCAACATTGAATCTCCTGGTGTTTGAGGCCCTCACTGGCCTCGACAACGATGTCATGTACGATGTAAGCAGCATCACACCGGAGAGTCAATAGATGCAACTTAGAAGGAGCGATTTTTTGACAACGATGTCCGATCGTAGCCAGGCGGCCCTTTCCGCCAATCGTCCGACGATGCGCCATGTGGCGGCCCTTGCCGGCGTCRGAATTAAGACCGTCTCCCGGGTGATCAATGACGAACCCGGTGTGTCGGAGGCCACCCGGGAAAAGGTGCTCAGCGCTTCCCGGCAACTTAACTACCAGCTGGACATGGCGGCCGGCAGTCTTCGCCGCGCGGGCAGGAGAACGCTCTCTGTCGGGCTGCTGCTGCCGAGCGTCTCTAATCCATTCAGCAGCGAGATCAACCGGGCCATTGAAGATGCGCTGGGGGCGAGGGGAATAGCGGTTTTTGCGGCGAGTCTCGATGACGACCCCCGGCGGGAGCAGGCCATTGTTACGGCGTTTCTTGGCCGGCGTGTCGACGGGCTCATCCTCACACCAATCGCCCGAAGCCAGGCGTCCGTAATCCCGGAGCATTCCCGCGATCTGCCCTTGGTCTTCATCGACCGTGAACCGGTAGGACTGGAAGCAGACGCCGTCGTGACCGACAACGCCGCCGGCGCCGCAAAGGCGGCCGCCCACCTGATCAGCCACGGCCACACCAGGCTCGCCTATCTGGGGGACCGCACAGACATCCAGACCGCGCGGGAACGCCGTCGCGGGTTCATGGAGGAGATCGGGCGGCAAGGCATTCCCACCTCAACGGTTCCCGTACGCGAAAATCTCCACGACGAGGAATCGGCAAGGCTGGCTACGCTGGAGCTTCTCACTGCTGCGGAACCGCCGACGGCCATATTCTCCAGTCAGAACCTGGTCACGTTCGGCGCCATGCGTGCTCTGAGAGAGCTCGGGCTTAGCAATCGCGTCGCCCTGATCGGGTTTGATGACTTCACGCTTGCCGACATGATGGATCCCGGCGTGACGGTCATCGCCCAGCACCCCGAGCGAATCGGGAAGCTGGCAGCGGAACGGCTGCTGGCCAGGATTGATGGCGACCCGGAGCCTGCGCATACCTATGTTGTCCCGTCCGAGCTGATACAAAGAGGCACCGGAGAGCTACGCCCACCGGCCTGACGCCGGGAAAACTTTCGAACAGCCCGTTGCGCACCCATATCTGAAAGGGATCATGATGACCAAAACCCTGTACGCCGAGTTCACCGTCAAACCGGGCAGCGAAGCCCGTGTCGCGGAGATGATGCTCGAGCTGACCCAGCACGTCCGCCAGGAAGAGGGCAACGAGCTCTTCCTTCCCTATACGCGGGAAGAAAATCCCCGGGAGTACTTTGTCTTCGAGGTCTACCGTGACGAAGCCGCATTCCAGGAACACATCCGCGCCGACTACGGCGCCAGATTCAATGAGGAACTGGCCCGCCACATCGAAGGCGATGGCTCGGAGCTGACCTGGCTCCTACCGGTGGAATAGCCGGCGGCCACGACCCCCCGGCACCCATTCATATGACGGCGTCCGGGTTCCCCTGAAGGGAATCGATGGACCCCACGTACCGAAAAGCACCCTTTCAATCCGTCCGTTGGAGGGCGAATGCCGGCTGCCCCGCCTACGCGTACCCCTGCCTAAGTAGAGGGACTGCGCTCTCATCCATAGGCCGGTCAGAATCGTTGACTTGTCTGCTGTACATAACTTAGTGTCCATCGCACTGACAACGTTGTCTATCGTAGGCACGCGCAACGAAGGGCGAAACAAGCAGATGATAAGAACGACCACCCGCAGGACGCATGCCGTTTCTGCACTAACACTCGCAGGACTGACGCTGGCAGCGGCCATGGCGGGTTCCCCCTCAGCGTCGGCCGCGACAGCGCTCGGTGATGAACCCTACCGCCCGGCCATTCACTACACGCCCGCAAAAAACTGGATGAACGACCCGAACGGTCTTGTTTTTTACAAGGGTGTCTATCACATGTACTACCAGCACAATCCCTCGGGCAACACCCGAGGGATTGTGC
>NZ_JBFRFD010000314.1:0-4470 GCF_052114645.1 Arthrobacter sp. 2YAF22_2 | reverse complement strand
CCCTGACCCTGGCATCGCTGCTGGCCCTGATGGTCAGCAAGAAACTTGGTGTCCGCGGCAAGCTGATCGCCCAGGAGGCCATGAACAACGCCGGCCGCCTCGGCGAGGTAGGCGCCCTGCTGCGGATCGTCATCGTCACGTCCGTGGTGATCGAGACCGTCCTGGCCGTTGCCCTGATTCCGAGGTTCCTGGCGCTGGGTGAAAGCCTGGGCCAGGCCGTCTGGCACGGCGTGTTCTACGCGATCTCCGCCTTCAACAATGCCGGGTTCACGCCCCACTCGGACGGCATCGTCCCGTACGAGACAGACCTGTGGATCCTTGTTCCCCTCATGGTCGGCGTCTTCCTGGGCAGCCTCGGCTTTCCGGTTGTCATGGTTCTGCTGCAAAACGGCCTGAGCTGGAAGAAATGGAACCTGCACACCAAGCTGACCATCCAGGTCTCGCTGATCCTGCTCGCCGCCGGCGCCGTCCTCTGGGGGCTGATGGAGTGGGACAACGTGCGCACCATCGGCGGCATGGACGTGGGCGACAAGGTGACGCACTCGATCTTTGCCTCCGTGATGACCCGCTCGGGCGGCTTCAACCTGGTGGACCAGAACCACATGGATTCCACCACCATGCTGCTGTCCGACGCGCTCATGTTCGCCGGCGGCGGTTCCGCGTCGACCGCCGGCGGTATCAAGGTCACGACCATCGCGGTGATGTTCCTGGCCATCGTCGCCGAGGCCCGCGGCGACGCGGACGTCAAGATCTACGGCCGGACCATCCCGGAGGGCGCCATGCGGGTGGCCATCTCGGTGATCGTCGCCGGAGCCACCCTGGTGGCCGTTTCCGCCCTGTTGCTGCTGCAGATCAGCGGCGCCTCGCTGGACCGGGTGCTCTTCGAAACGATTTCCGCGTTCGCCACCGTGGGACTGAGCACCAACCTCAGCGCCGAACTGCCGCCCGCCGGCGTCTACGTTCTCACGGCGCTGATGTTCGCGGGCCGCGTCGGCACCGTCACCCTCGCCGCTGGACTGGCCCTGCGCCAGCGCAGCCAGTTGTACCACTACCCGGAAGAGAGACCGATCATTGGCTAGTTCCCCAGGCGCCGTTAACCGCCCCGCCCACAACGCGCCCGTGCTGGTGATCGGGCTGGGCCGCTTCGGCGCGTCCACCGCCGAACAGCTGGTCAAGCAGGGCCGCGAGGTGCTGGCCATCGAACGGGACCGGGGCCTCGTGCAGAAGTGGGCGAGCGTGCTGACCCACGTGGTGGAGGCCGACGCCACCAACATCGACGCGCTGCGCCAGCTTGGCGCCCAGGAGTTCAGCTCCGCCGTCGTCGGCGTCGGCACCTCGATCGAGTCCTCGGTGCTGATCACTGTCAACCTCGTGGACCTCGGCATCGAACATCTCTGGGTCAAGGCGATCACGCCCTCGCACGGCAAGATCCTGACCCGGATCGGCGCCAACCACGTCATCTACCCGGAGGCTGACGCCGGCGTGCGCGCCGCGCACCTCGTGTCCGGCCGGATGCTGGACTTCATCGAGTTCGACGACGACTTCGCGATCGTGAAGATGTACCCGCCGCGGGAAACCGTGGGTTTCACCCTGGACGAATCCAAGGTCCGCTCGAAGTACGGGGTGACGATCGTCGGCGTGAAGTCCCCGGGCGAGGACTTCACCTACGCGCGGCCCGAGACCAAGGTCTCCGCCCGGGACATGCTCATAGTTTCCGGCCACGTGGACCTGCTGGAACGGTTCGCCGCCCGGCCGTAGCACCGCCGCTGCACCGTCGTAGCACCGCCGTCGCGCCCAGGGAAGCTAGGCGTCCCCGCCGGCGGCAGCGGGACCGTCCAGGGCCGGGCTGGGAGCCAGGTTGCGCGTGGCCGGCCCCTGGATGACGGTGCCTTCAGTGCTGAACCGCGAGCCGTGGCAAGGGCAGTCCCAGGTGATGTCTGTCGGGTTGAACTCCACGGTGCAGCCAAGGTGCGTACAGACGGCCGAGACCGCGTGCACCTCCCCCGCGGGGCTCACGTACACGGCCGTTTCGGCCCCTTCCACATCCACCACCCTGCCCTCGCCGGGAACGACATGGCCCAGGTCCACCTCCCGCGGGGCAGCGTGTCCCGGAGAGACGGCGGCCGGAGAGATAGCCGGGGCAGYGCCGTCAGCGCCCGGCACCCTCTCCGCCGGACGCGCCGCCTCCGCCGGCGTTCCGCCTCCGCTCCGGGTGCTGTCAAACACCGCGGCCCACGGGTTGTCCCGGCCGCACAGCGTGTCCCGGAGGATTAAGGCTGCGGCGGTGCCGTTGGTGAGGCCCCATTTTCGCAGGCCGGTGATGACGTGGAGATGCCGGGATTCGGGCGCCATGCGGCCCACGTACGGCAGCCCGTCGGCAGGCATGGCGTCCTGGGTGGACCAGCGGTAGTCGATCTCACCGGCGCCCAGGCGGTCGCGGGCGAAAGCCGCGAGCCGCCCGTACCGTTCGGCGGAATCAACGCTCTCGGTGGCCCGGTGCCCTTCCCCGCCGACCAGCACGTACCCGCCGCTCTCGACGTCGGCGGTCAGGATGGAGCGCATCGGTTCGTCAACGCTGATAAAGGTTGCGTCCAGCGCCGGAACCGAGCTCCGGGCGGCGACGACATACGAGCGGTGCGGGTAGCATCGGCCGGCGAACCGTCCGTTGTCCCCGAACGGTAGGTTTGTCGCCACGATGACTTCCTTCGCCCGGACTGATCCCCGTTCCGTGGCCACCACTGCCGGAGAGCCGTCCCGCACACCCGTGGCGGGCGACTCCTCAAAGACGAAGCTGCCATCCCCGTCCACGGCCCGGGCCAGGCCCTGCACGTACCTGAGCGCGTGGATCTGGGCCTGGCCGTCGAACCGGACGGCACCCCTGACCGCGAAGGGCAGCGGGACTTCTGTGGTGAAAATTGCCGGCAGCCCCAGCCGCCCGGCCAGCACCGCTTCTTCCCGGACCAGCGCAAGCGCGGACTCAGACTCGGCATAGGTGTAGTTGGCCACCCGCCGGAACCCGCAGTCGATCCCCTCCGCCGCCACGACGCCCGCCACGTGTTCAATTGCTGCCTCGTTGGCCTGCCCGTAGGTGCGGGCGGCGTCGGCGCCGTGGCGGGCGACAAGGCCGGAGTAGGCGAGCCGATGCAGTGAGGTGACCTTGCCCGTGGTGCTCCCGGTGACGCCGGTGCCCACCCGCGCCGCCTCCAGCACGGCCACCGTCTGGCCCGCCCGCTTCAGGGCCAGCGCGGCGGTCAGTCCCGCGATRCCACCGCCAATCACGGCCACATCCACGTCCAGCGGCGCGTCGAGGGACGCATAAGTGGCCGTTCCGCCGGTGGCAGCCCAGAGGGAAAGGAATCGTCCTGCCGGCTGTTCAAACACGGTCCCGACCTCCACGCGCTAGGTTCCTCCGCCGTCGGGCGCGTTCCTTCCGGCGTCGCTGGCTCAACGACCGCAGAATCAGGGCCCGGCGGTCTTCCCGGCCTTCGCGGCGGCCTTGGCTGCCTGCTTGCTGGCCCGCACCTTGCCCAGCGACTCCGGATCCACAATGTCGGCGACGGACAGGAAGGCGTTCTCTTGGCCGTAGTGGCCCGCGGCGTCGCGCCAGCCTTCGGCCCGGAGCCCACACTGCTTTCCCAACAGCGCCAGGAAGATCTTGGCCTTTTGTTCGCCGAATCCCGGCAACGCCTTGAGCCGCCGCAGCACCTCCTGGCCGTCGGGCTCCCCCTGCGTCCAGATGGCGGTGGCGTCGCCGTTCCAGTCACTGTGCACCGTCTCGGCGAGGGCCTGGACACGGCCGGCCATGGACCCGGGGAACCGATGGACGGCGGGGCGTTCTTTGAACATCTCGACGAACCCTTGCGGATCGTAGCCGGCGATCGCGGCCGGGTCCATGGACCCCATCCGCGTCCGGATCTTTTCGGGACCCGCAAAGGCCGATTCCATCGTCACCTGCTGGTCGAGTAACATGCCCGTGAGCAGGGCAAACGCGTCGTCGCTGAGTAGTTTGTCGGCCGCGGGATCCCCGGTGATGTGCAGTTCCATGGGACCTATCCTGCCACCCGGTCCGGCCTTCGTCATGGGTGCGGCTGCCTCGCGGCTAGCCCAGCTGTTTGGTGATCTCCGCGGCCCGCTCGGCTACGGCCCGGACGCCGGCGCTGATGATCGCGGGGAGGCCGCGCTCATTGAAGGTCGCGATGGCCCGTTCGGTGGTGCCGTTCGGGCTCGTCACTGCCGTGCGCAACGCGGTGGGATCGGCGCCCGGTTCGGCGAGCATCATCCCGGCACCGGCCACGGTTTCGCGGGCCAGCAGCAGCGAGAGCTCGGCGTCGAGGCCCAGTTCGACGCCGGCTGCCGCCATCGCCTCCGCCAGGTAGAAGGCGTAAGCCGGCCCCGAGCCGCTGATCGCCGACAGCGCGTCCACCTGCTCCTCGGGAATCTCCACGACGGTGCCGACGGCAGCGAGGATGT
>NZ_JBFRFD010000313.1:0-4501 GCF_052114645.1 Arthrobacter sp. 2YAF22_2 | reverse complement strand
ATCTCGTCCAGGGTGGATTGTCACCCTGGACGAGATCATGTCGATCATCGGCCTCAACGGTCAAGTACGCGTCAACGGCGAAGTCTGGTCCAAGACCAAGGTCGAGGAATTTACCTGGACGCCAGAGGAGACTGTCTCATATGTCGCCCAGTTCGACGGCTTGCAGCCTGGCGATCTCATCGGTTCCGGCACAATGGCGTTCAGCGCTGGTGCCGAACTCTAAAAGTTCTTGCAGCCCGGCGATGTGCTCGAACTTGAGCTCGAAGGTGTCGGTGTATTGCGCTCTCCGATCGCGGAGCAGAAAGAATCGCCAACGTGGTGGCCTACGCCACAGCCCTTCCCCTTTGAAGAGGACTAAAGCATGCCCGGACGAAAGCCCCTGCGTCGCGTAGTGACCGGTCACAATGACGAGGGTCGTGCCGTCATTCTCTTCAACGATCACGACGCACTGAACTCGTTCACATCCGGGGTTGTGCCCGGATTCGGTGCCTCCGTCGTTTGGTTCACGCCCGAGGGATCAGTCGACCACGTGTCGGACCAAGATCGAGCGCCGGCTGGCCGCGAGTTCAATTTCCCCGAAGTAGGACAGACCGTGGTGCGAGTCGCCGATTTTTCTCAGGACGCCGGATACCCGCAGGACGCGGGCGAAGCGGTCTTCGACGAGATGGGCGGTCAGGAAGGGCGTGCGGCTGGCATTGAACACAGCGGTGGTAAACACTTCTGGTTCCACCGCACCGAGTCAATCACTACGCTATGGTCCTTGAAGGCGAGATGACGCTCCTTGTCGATGATGGCGAAGCCACTTTGAAGGCCGGTGACGTCGCAATTCAACGCGCCACTGCGCACGCATGGTCGAACCGTACCGACAAGGTCGCCCGCGTAATGTTCGTTCTCGTCGGGACCGAACCGATCGCACCGGCACAGATAGCGGCGAAGCGGGCATTAATCAAGGCTTCGATGCCAYCTGACCGCCGACTCGGCGGTGAGATCGTGAGATAAGCACCGGGCTCGGTCAACCTCGGACGGTGCCCGCGCGGCTCGTCCAGCTGGCTTCCCGCTGCCGTTCGTGCAGGGCCAGCAGCGTGGTGAGCAGTGCCCCAGCCGGTGTTGGCAGCCAGGTCGTAAACGCCGTGCGGCACCGCCTTACCGACCCTGCGCATCGGCCGTACCCAGGAACGGCCCCGGCGCGAATCGCCAGGGCCGTCGACAACATCATGCCAACGCGGACGGCACAGCTTCGTCAAGGAGAACCGTTCAGCACCGGGGAGCTCGCCACGTCGCGCCTAACGTGCAATAGTGTCGGATTTCCGCATGATCATTCGGTGGATCTCGGCACGGAGCTCCAGATAGTCCGGGCGAGACTTAGTCTCGATCTGGTCGCGTCCGGTGCCCAGCGGTATTTCGACCAAGGCAGCCACGGAGGCCGGCTGACCTGACAAGACAATGACCTTGTCGGCGAGGTACACCGCTTCCTCAATGTCGTGCGTCACCAGGACGATCGTAACTCCAAGGCGGTCCCTGATATCAAGCATCAAATCCTCGAGGTCCGCACGGGTCTGGGCATCCACGGAGGCGAAGGGCTCGTCCATGATCAAGATCTCGGGGCGGTAGGCCAGCGACCTCGCAATCGCTGCGCGCTGCTGCATGCCGCCTGACATTTGCCACGGATACAGGTCTTCGGCATGCCCCAGGTCCACATCGGCTAACGCCTGAATCGCACGCTWCCGACGTTCCTCGCGCGAGAGCCCGAGACGGCGCAGCGGCAGCTCCACATTCTTTCCCACCTTCATCCAGGGCATGAGGGACCTGCTGTAGTCCTGGAACACCACCGAAAGTTCCGCAGGTGGCTGCAAGACAACTCGTCCGTTGACCCTCACTTCTCCGCTGTTTGCGGGCCCCAGCCCCGACAAGGCACGCAGCAGCGTGGTCTTGCCCGTGCCGGATGGACCAACGATGCAGACAAACTGACCGTTCGCCACGGAGAACGTGACATTGGCGAGAACCTGGTTGTCGCCGAAGGACTTGCCGAGCCTGTCGGCTTCCAAAATGGGAGTCACTATGGATTGCATGTGGACCTTCTTTCAGCTTCGCGATTCGCGGTGCCAACCGAGCGCAAATAGTTCGACGAGCATAAGGATGACGTTGAGTAAATAGCCGATGATGCCGAGCAGGATCATCCCAGACCACATCTCGGGCAACGAGAACTGGCGCTGGGTCTGCAGGATGAAATAGCCGATCCCATGCGAGGCGCCCATCAGTTCGCTGGCGAACATCAGGATGACTGAAACCGCGAGGCTGGCCCTGATCCCTGCAAAAATCTGTGGGGACGCGCTGGGGACGACCACCCGAAAAACCCAGTCGACGGGGCGAAGCCTGTTGGACCTTGCGACGTCCACCAGCGCAGGGTGCACTCCCCTGACCCCGTCGATTGTGTTGAGCAACACCGGCCACAGCGCCCCCAGCACCACTATCACGACGCGCATGTCGGGACCGATGCCCATCAGCTGGATGGCCAACGGCAGCATTGCCACCGCGGGCAGATAGCGCATGAACTGCAGCAGTGGTCCCACGGCCGAGGCGATGGCATCGTTCAGCCCGAGCACGATGCCCAGGCCAACTCCGAGCACGATGGAAATGCCCAGACCGACCACTACCGAGTTGAGACTGGGCACGACGTGTTCCCCCACGAGGTCGAAGATCCACAGCTCATGGAACCTCTGCCAAATCTTGGCAAGCGGAGGAAAGAAGATCGATGTGCTTCCGGCGCTGGCAATCCACCACAGCGCAATAAGCAGCACCGGGACGATGGCGGGCAGGAAGAACCGGGGGATCCTTTGCCTCATGGGCTAACCTTTCGATGCGACGGGTGCCACGCGAGAGCGCTGCGTTCAAACCAGCGGAATGTTGAGTCGATGGCCATGCCAAGGACCCCGCATAGCACGATGTAGGCAAACATCTGCGGCAGCGCACCACCGAGTTGATGAATGACGATCTGTTCCCCGAATCCGCCCGCGGGCATGACGATCTGCGCACTGATTGAAATCAGCAGGCAGATAGCGGCAGCCAGTCGGACCCCGGTGGCCATGTACGGCAGTGCCGTCGGGAGCAGAAGCCGGGTCACCGTGTCCCAGCGGCGGACGCCGAAGGAGCGGAAGGTGTCTCGGGCCACGGGGTCCAGGTCGCGCGCGCCGTAGATGGTTTGCATGACCATTGCCCACACTGCACCGAAGAAGGCCAGCAGGATCGTGCTCTGCAGACCCGCACCGTAGAGCAGGACAACCAGCGGGACAAAGACCAATGCGGGAATGGTTCGCAGGAAATCGAGCGCGACCACGGACATCCGGTAGGTTAACCGGCTTACGCCGAGCGGAAACCCGATGACCACGCCGATGACTACCGCGAGCAACAGGCTGATAAACCAGCTGGTCAGAGTCTCGGCAAGGGGTCCCCACAGCGATCCGTCCAGGACAAGTCCCAGCACCGCGCCGGCCACAACCAGCGGCGTGGGCACGGCACCAAGCTGCCCGGTGCTCGCCCCTACCTGCCAGGCCCCGAGCACAAGCACGACGACGCCCAGCTGGGATAGCCGGCTCACCGTCCCTCTTCGTGATGCGGCTTTGGACGGCCGGTGCTTGGTCGGTGCCTTAGCTGCCTGCAGGGGTCCAGATGAGCTTTGCCGGGTCGTAGCCGTCACTGATGAATCCTTCCTTGACCATCAAGTCGGAAAAGGCCTGGATATCTTCGACGCCGAGCTTTGTGTCATAGGTGGGAATCACGGACTTCGCAATGACTTCCGGGGACAACGAGGTGAATTCCGGGACGACCTTGCGAACGGCCTCCGGATGCTCGTTTGCATACTCTCCGGCGCGCTTCATTGCCTTGGTGAACCGCTGGACAGCGTCCGGGTTGGCCTTCGCGAATGCATCACTGGCCACCCACTCCAACGCGCTCATCCCGCCGATACCCTCGGTGAACGGCCGTCCGATCACGGGCAGATCCGCGGCTTGTGCTTTGGAAAGGAATGGGTCGACGATGAAAGCCGCATCAACCCGATTGGATTGAAGGGCCGGGACCATGTCCGGGTACGCGATCTCCACGACTTTCACTTGGCCGGGATCTACGCCAGAATTCCTCAGGAGTACCCGCAGGGCCAGCTCGGGCGCCGACTTTAGCCCCACTACGGCCACCGTCTTGCCGGAAAGATCTTTGATGGAGCCGACACTGCTGCCCCGCGCGGCGRCCAGAGCAGTCGTGTCATGCTTCGGGTCTTTCGGATAGCGGTCACTGCCCGAGACGACCCGGATCGGCAGCCCCTTTGAGGCAGCCGTGACAATGGGAACCGAGGTCATCAGCGCCATCTGGAGTTGGTTGTTGAGCAAGGAGGGGATCGCCGTCGACGCGGTCTGGATTGTCGTGACCGTGACATTCAAGCCCTCGTCCTTGAAAAATCCCTGCTGTTCTGCGATGTAGACGGAGGCCGCATTGGCTATGGGTGTCACGC
>NZ_JBFRFD010000312.1:0-4549 GCF_052114645.1 Arthrobacter sp. 2YAF22_2 | reverse complement strand
GTCGCGGCGCCGCGGCGGTACAGGCGGTGCCGCGACGGAACCCGGGGGCCCTTATCGGCGTCCCCCTCGAGGACTAGAATCCGGCTGTGRCACGAATTTCCGGTGCCTGTCCGTGGGCTAACCCCTGATGGTGAGGAGCATGTGATGGCTGGTGGAGTGGTGCATTTCGAAATCCCCGCAGAGGACGAGGACCGTGCGGGAAAGTTCTACAGTTCCGCCTTCGGCTGGGAAGTCAGCGCCATGCCGGAGATGAGCTACGCCATGATCAAGACGACGCCGACGGACGCGACGGGCATGCCCTCCGTTGCGGGCTCCATCAACGGCGGCATGTTCCGCCGTGAAGGAGACCTCAAGTCCCCGGTGGTCACCGTGGACGTTGATGACATCGACGCGGCGTTGGAGAAGATCAACTCGCTGGGCGGCAGCACTGTCAGGCCGCGGGAGGAAGTCGGCGCCATGGGCTGGACCGCGTACTTCCGGGACACCGAAGGTAATATCGTCGGACTCTGGCAGAACGCCCCGCGTGCGGGAGGCGCCGGCTCGGCCGCGGACGACCTCGGCGCCTGACGCGCCGGGGCCCGGGCCGCGGCGGCTCAGGGCATGCCGCTGGCCAGCCACAGGGCCACGACCGCCAGCGGGACGGTGAGGACGACGGCGACCAGCCCGGCCAGCGCGAAACCGCCCCAGCGGATCTCCACGTTGAGGGCGCGCAGGCGTTCGTGCCAGAGCAGCGTCRCCAGCGACGCCCAGGGGGTCACCAGCGGGCCGAAATTCACGCCGATCAGCAGTGCCGCGAGCCGCAGCGGCGAGCCGCCCACCGGCTCGAGAGCCAGGTAGGCCGGGAGGTTGTTGACAGCGTTTGCCGCTCCGGCGCCGAGCCCCGCCAGCTGGAGCAGCGCGGGCAGGCTGTCCCCGGATCCGGCGACGGTCGCCAACGCCTTCGTCAGCCCGTTGGCGTGCATCGCCTCAACCACCATGAACAGGCCAACGGTAAGCATGAGCGGCCGCCAGGGGACCATCGACCAGCGCAGGGTCGAGCGGCGGCGCCACAGGAACAGCACCAGAAGGACGACGGCGGCGGCGGCAGCAGGCAGGTAGACCGGGATACCGGACACTAGGGCCGGCAGCAGGACCAGCATCACGCCGGCCGAGGCATAGAGCAGCACCCTGTCCCGCACCCGGTGGGCAGGCTGCGGGCTGTAGCGGCCGCGCAGCTCCTTACGAAAGGCCAGCCACAGCAGCGCCAGGGGAAGCAGGATCCCCACCAGCGCCGGCGCCCAGACCAGAACGGCGAACCCGGCCGGACCGAGACCCAGCCGGCCCTGGGCCAGCAGGTTGGTCAGGTTGGACACTGGCAGCAGGAGCGAGGCGGTGTTCGCGAGCCAGATGGTGGTCAGGGCGAAGGGCAGCGGGGGGATCCGTGCGTGCACGGCCAGTAACACCACGACGGGGGTCACCAGCACCGCCGTCGTATCCAGCGACAGAAAGATGGTGGACACCGCTGCCAGGGCAATCGCCAGGAGCCACAGCAGCCGGACGCGTCCCCGGCCGAGAGCGGCCAGTCGGTCGGTGACCGCCCGGAACAGGCCGGCGTCGTCGACCAATTCCGTCACGAGGGACATGGCCACCACGAAGCCCAGCACCGGCACCGTGCGGCCGGTGAGCTCCTCGAAGGCGGGCCAGGGGAGGAGCCCGGTGGCCAGCGCCGCGGTCCCGGCCAAGAGCATTCCGCCGGGAACCAGGTAGCTCCGCAGTGTCTTCAGCCAGTTCCGTCGCTTCACCGCCCAATCCTCGCACCCGAGCCGGTGCCAACGCGACGAGGCCAGCGCGCGGCCGCGGAGACGGTAACTTTGTACCTATGAAGTACGCCCAGTCCATCCTGGACCTCATCGGCCACACGCCGCTCGTCAAACTCAACCACGTGACCGACGGCATCGCCGCCACGGTGCTGGTAAAGCTCGAATACCTGAACCCCGGCGGGTCCATCAAGGACCGCATCGCCGCCAAGATGATCGACGAGGCGGAGCGCAGCGGCAAGCTCCTGCCCGGCGGGACCATCGTGGAGCCGACCTCCGGCAACACCGGCGTCGGCCTGGCCCTCGTGGCGCAGCAGAAGGGCTACCGCTGCATCTTCGTGGTCCCGGACAAAGTCGGCGAGGACAAGCGTGCCGTGCTCCAGGCGTACGGTGCGGAAGTCGTGGTGACACCCACGGCCGTCGCCCCGGACAGCCCGCAAAGCTACTACGGCGTCTCGGACCGCCTGGTCACCGAAATCCCCGGCGCCTACAAGCCGGACCAGTTCTCCAACCCGGCCGCGCCGGCCAGCCACTACGAGTCCACCGGCCCGGAGATCTGGAATGACACGGACGGCAAGATCACGCACTGCGTGATCGGCGCCGGCACCGGCGGCACCATCACCGGCACCGGCCGCTACCTCAAGGACATCTCCGCCGGCCGCGCGGCGTCCGACGGCGGCGTGGTCAAGATCATCGCGGCCGACCCTGCCGGTTCGGTCTACTCCGGCGGCACCGGCCGGCCCTACTTCGTCGAAGGCGTCGGCGAGGACATGTGGCCGGCCAACTACGATAAGGCCGTTCCGGACGACGTTATCGCCGTCAGCGACGCCGACTCCTTCTCGATGACCCGCCGGCTGGCCCGCGAGGAGGGCCTGCTGGTGGGCGGTTCCTCCGGCATGGCCGTCGTCGCCGCGCTCCAGGCCGCCAAGGACCTGCCGGCCGACGCGGTCGTCGTCGTGATCCTGCCGGACTCCGGCCGCGGCTACCTGGCGAAGATTTTCAATGACCAGTGGATGCGTTCCTACGGATTCCTAGCCGGCGGCGACGAAGCCTCAGTGGAGGAAGTGCTCAAGTCCAAGACCGGCGAATTGCCGGACCTGGTGCATATCCACCCCAACGAGAGCGTCCGGGACGTCATCAACATCATGAACGAGTACGGCGTCTCGCACATCCCGGTGCTGTCCGCCGAGCCCCCGGTGGTGATGGGCGAAGTCCTCGGCTCGGTGGACGAGCGCACCCTGACGGCCAAGCTTTTCCGCGGTGAAGCCACCCTTACGGACAACATTTCCGACCACATGGAGGCCCGGCTTCCGGTGATCGGTTCGCTCGAATCGATCTCCACGGCCCGTGAACTCCTCTCCGACGCGGACACCCTGATGGTGACGTTCGTCGGTGCCCCGGTGGGGATCCTGACCCGCCACGACCTGCTCGCGTACCTCAGCAACTGACCAGTTCAAGGAGTCCCATGTCCCAGCCAGAAAGCTCTTCCGCGACCAACGCCGGCTTCAACACCCGCGCCGTGCACGCCGGCCAGGCCTTCGAGCCGCGCACCGGCGCGGTGGTGCCCCCGGTGCACTTCTCCTCCACCTATGCGCAGGACGGAATCGGCGGTCTCCGGGCCGGCTACGAATACGGCCGCGGCACCAACCCCACCCGCGACGCCTTGCAGGAGCAGCTCGCCGCGCTGGAGGGCGGTACCGCAGCGTTCTCCTTCAGCTCTGGGCTGGCGGCCGAGGACTCGATGATCCGCGCCCTGACCCGTCCCGGGGACCACATCGTGCTCGGCAATGATGCCTACGGTGGCACGTACCGGCTGATCAGCCGCGTCCTGGGCGAGTGGGGGATCGGCAACACCCCGGTGGACATGTCCGACCTTGACGCTGTCGCGACGGCTGTCGCGGCAGGCGGCTCGGCTTCCGGCGGCGGCAAGACCCGCCTGGTCTGGGTCGAGACGCCGTCGAACCCGATGATGAAGATCACCGACATTGCAGCGCTGGCTGAGGTGGCGCACTTCGCCGGCGCCCTCCTGGTGGTGGACAACACCTTCGCCTCGCCGTACCTGCAGAACCCGCTGGCGCTCGGCGCCGACGTCGTGGTGCACTCCACTACCAAGTACATCGGCGGGCACTCCGACGTCGTCGGCGGCGCCATCATCGTCAACGACGCCGCGCTGGCCGAGAAGATCGGCTTCGTACAGTTCGCCGTTGGCGCCGTGTCCGGTCCGATGGACGCGTTCCTCACCACCCGCGGCCTGAAGACCCTCGGCGTGCGCATGGACCGGCACAGCGACAATGCCCAGGCCGTGGCCGAATGGCTGTTGGAGCGCCCGGAGGTGGAGGCCGTGCTGTACCCGGGCCTGCCTTCGCACCCGGGCCACGAGCTCGCCAAAAAGCAGATGAAGAAGTTCGGCGGGATGATCTCCGTGCAGTTCAAGGGCGGCGAGGCGGCGGCACGCACGGTGGCCGAGTCCACCTCCGTGTTCACCCTGGCGGAGTCCCTGGGCGGCATCGAATCCCTGATGAACTACCCCTCGGAGATGACGCACGCCTCGGTCAGGGGCACCGAACTGGCCGTTCCGGTGAACCTGATCCGGTTGTCCTGCGGCATCGAGGACGTCGAGGACCTGATCGCGGACCTCGAGCAGGCGTTCGCGCGCCTTGAGCCGGGCAGTTAGCCGCCGGTGACCGTCGTTTCCAAAGCAGCCGGCACCACCACGCGCGGTTGGATCGCGACGGCGGCCGGCGCGGCCGTCG
>NZ_JBFRFD010000311.1:0-4562 GCF_052114645.1 Arthrobacter sp. 2YAF22_2 | reverse complement strand
CCGCATGACGGCGACGAAACCGCGCCCGACACGGCCRASGGCGTGCTGGCCGGGGAAATGGCCGCGAAAGAATAGGCCGCATGACAATCGCTGACCGCCCGCGCCTGCTGCTCGTCGAAGACGATCCGGTCCTTGGCCCACTGATCGCCGAGCTGCTCGAGCCGGACTACCGGGTCGTCCTGGCCGCCAACGGCCAGGACGGTCTGCACCTGGGCCTGACGGAGCCGTGGGACGTGATGGTCATCGACCGCGGGTTGCCCGTCATGGACGGGATCGCCCTGATCACGGCCCTGCGGTCGAAGGGCATTCCCGTGCCGATCCTGATCCTGACCGCGCTGGGCGACCCCAGCGAAAAAGTCCGGGGCCTGGACGCCGGCGCCAATGACTACGTGACCAAGCCGTTCGACGCCGGCGAACTCGCCGCCAGGCTGCGCGCCCTGACCCGCACGTTCACCCAGCCCGCCGGGACGGTGAGCATCGGCGACTGGGAGCTCGATCCGGCGTCGCGCTCGGTCCGGTCGGTCTACGGCAGCCTGGTCTCGCTCACGGCGAAAGAGTCCGAAGTGCTCGCCGCGCTCGCAGCCGAACCCGGGCGGGTCTTCAGCCGGGACGAGCTGCTGGCCGGTTTCTTCCACCCCACAGATCAGCCCGGGGTGATCGACACCTACGTCCACCACCTGCGCCGGAAGATCGCCAAATCTGTCATCCGCACCGTCCACGGCGTCGGTTACCAGATTGGCGACGCCGGTGACTAACGCACTGAACAGGAAAGCAAAGGCTTCGGGACGCGAATGACCAAGGCAACACTGCCGGGCGGCGCCCCGGACCAATCCACCCTGCGCAAGGCCTCACTCAAAGTGGCCGTCCGCATCAGCGTCGCGTGCGCCGTCATGGTGCTCGGCCTCCTCGCCGTCGCGGCCCTGTATCTGATGAACAAGCTGGCCCACCCGGACCTGCCGCCCTCGGCGTCTGCGGGCACCACTTACGCCTACCTTGATTCCAAAGACCTGCTGGAGGCGATGATCATAGCCGGGGTGGCGGGCATCGCCCTGGCCGGCCTTGTCGGCTGGCTCAGTGCCCGCAGCGCCATCCGTCCGCTGGGCGAGGCCCTCGCCCGCCAGCGCCGGTTTGTCCAGGACGCCAGCCACGAACTCCGCACGCCGCTGGCCATCCTGGATACCCGGATCCAGCTCGCGCAGCGCGACGCCGCCCCGGACTCGGCGCCGGGCCGGGCACTGCTAAGAATCCGTGAGGACACGGCCACGCTGACCGGAATCGTCAACGAACTGCTGCTGGCAGCCACCGCGGTCGCCCCCGATCCCGCAGCCGAGGCGGTGGATCTGGCCGACGTCGCGGCCTCCGTCGCGGATAGCCTGCAGCAACTGGCCGCCGCCAAGGAAGTCCGGCTGGAGTTCACCGCAGACGGCCGGCCCCGGGCCAGGATCGAACCGAACGCACTGCGGCGGGCAGTCCTGGCACTGGCGGACAATGCCCTGGCCCATACCCCGCCCGGCGGCCGTGTCACGATTTCCACGGCTGCGCGGCAGCATCAGGCGGTCATCACGGTGGCCGACACAGGGGCCGGGATCACCGGCGTCGACCAGGACCGGATCTTCGACCGCTTTGTCAGGACCCCCAGCCCTGACGGTGCACGCGGACAGCGGAGCTTCGGCATCGGACTGTCCCTGGTCCGCGAGATCTCCATGGCAGCCGGCGGCACCGTGGAAGTGGCCCGGACCGGCGCGGACGGGACCGTCATGAGGATCCTGCTGCCGGCAGCCGGATCCTGACGCCGCAAACGCGGCGCCGGCAAAGGGTCAGTTGGCTTCCGCACCCTGGGGCCTGGCCCGGTCCGGGTCCAGGACCGGCGCAGTGGCGGGCTCCACATTTGTCCTGGCCAGGAGCGCCGCCACCACCTCGGCGACCAGGTCTTCCTTCTCGCGCTTCTTCGCGTCCTCCAACTGTGCGACTTCAACCCGGGCCGCCTGCCAGGCGGACCAGTGACCGGAGACGAGGGCCCAAAGCGACAGTGCCGAGACGTAGACGACGGAGTCCAGCCAGCCCATCATCAGCGAAATGGGGATCATCAGGATCCAGATAACCGCCAGCCACCCGTTGACGCGCCGCATAAAGACGGGGTCTCCCTGAACCATCGCCCACAGGCTCTTTACCGGCCCCACGCATTCTCCTCATGTCGGTGGCGGGACAATTCCTGCCGTCGGGGACATTAGCCGCGGAATCTGTGAAGAAGCTGAAGGCGGACGGGCGCTCTGGCCCAAGTGCCCGGGCGTTAGGGCCCGGACGGGACTAGTCTCATTCCATGGCGAAAGACTCCAGGAAAACTGATCCGACGGCATCCGTCATCTGGCTGCCCGAACCGGAGGAACACGATTACCCGGCCGCGGAGCGTTATCTCGCCCTGCTCACCGACGCAGTCTGCGCCGCTGCCACCGTGCAGGCGATGCGCAACCTCCCGGTCACCCAACAGTTGGCGAAGGACATCTTGCGCGCCTGCGGGTTGCCGCTGCTGACAAAGGACAACCCGCACGTCGCGTCGGACCTTGCCAAAATAGCGGCCGGCAAAAAGCTCTCTCCGGTGCTGATGGTCCGCGGCGACCTCCATGACGGCATCGCAGCCCAAATCGCCGACGGGTACCACCGGGTCTGCGCTTCCTACCTCACCGACGAGAACACACCCATCCCCGTCAAGCTGGCTCCCGTGGCAGCCAGGGGACCTGCCGGGGCCGGCGCAGGGTGACCTTCCTGTCCCTGGCGCTGATTGCCGTCGTCGCGCTGGCGGGGCCGCTGCTCGCACTGCCGGTCCGCTGGCGCCTACCGGTGGTCCTGGGCGAATTGCTGGCAGGCATCGTGATCGGCCGGACGGGGTTAGGACTAGTCGATCCGGCTGACCCCACCTTCAGCCTGCTGGCGAATATCGGCTTCGCCCTGATGATGTTCGTGGCCGGAAGCCATGTGCCGGTACGCGATCCCCAGATCCGCTCAGCCCTCGGCAGAGGCTCGGGCCGGGCCGCAGTTGCGGCCATCGCGGCGGTGGTCATCGGTACCGGCCTGGGGCTGGCGTTTGGCACCGGGCACGCTCCGCTCTACGTGGTGCTGCTGGCCTCCTCATCCGCCGCACTGGTCCTCCCAATCGTTGACTCCCTGCGCCTGGGCGGCCCGCAGGTGGTGGCCATGACGGCCCAGGTGGCCCTCGCCGACATCGCCTGCATTGTCGCCCTGCCGCTGGCCGTGGACCCACCGAACGCCGGGCGCGCCGCCCTCGGAGCGCTCACGGTGGGAGCATGCGCCGTGGCGCTCTTCTTCGCGCTGCGGGCGCTGGAGCGCAGCGGCACCCGCCAGCGCCTGCACCGGCTCTCGGAGGACCGCAAATTCGCCCTCGAACTGCGCATCCAACTGGTTCTCCTCTTCGCGCTGGCCGGAGTCGCCGGCATCGGCCACGTCTCGGTGATGCTGGCCGGATTCTCCTTCGGGCTGGCGGTGGCCGCCGTCGGCGAACCGAGGCGCCTGGCACGCCAGCTCTTCGCCGTCAGCGACGGTTTCCTGGGCCCGATCTTCTTCGTGTGGCTGGGCGCCTCCTTGAATCTGCGCGACCTTGCCGGGCACCCGGACATGATCGTCTTGGGCTTGTCCTTGGGGGTCGGGACGGTGCTGCTCCACGCCGGCTTGCGGGCCTTTGGACTCCCCCTGCCGCTGGGTGTCATCTCGGCCGCCCAGCTGGGGGTCCCCGTGGCCGCGGCCAGCATCGGCACCCAGTTGCACGTGCTGCAGCCCGGGGAGGATGCGGCACTGCTCCTCGGTGCCTTGGTCACCATAGCCGCGAGTGCCGCCGCCGGCTCGAGGGCCGCCAAATCCTTCGCCGAGCCGGCAGATGCCAGCGACGCCAAGCACTGAAGAGATTCCCCACGTCAGCCGCCTGGCCGGGAGGGCGTGGTGGCCGCCGTTGGCCGGTCCGGACCGGTTTTTCCCACGGTACCCAACGCCGTGCGCTCCTATCGGAGGGAATTCGGTCTCCTGTAACCCGGACGGCGCGGCGGCATTAGCCGCGGAGCGGTATGACCTCCACGTGCCCGCCGGGGCCGGCAATGACCAGTACACGCCCGGCGCTTACCCCGGTGAGGGCAACGGCCAACTGGCCGCCGGGATCTCCCGACGGCAGGCCGGACGCGGGCACGGCACCCGCTGGCAGGGGCACGCCGACGTCGGCCCTGCTCCAGACGGTGACCCCCGCCCCGGTCAGCTCTTCAATGGACCGGCGCAGCGGCTCGGGATCTGAGCCCGCCACCAGGATGACGTGGCCTATCGTCCGCTTCGGGCCCGGTCCCGCTGCCGCCTGGCGTGTTCTGTCCTGCTGCCAGACAGCGAAGTGGTACCCGGCTGCCAGACCGGTGGCCACCAGCAGCCCCATCGGTGCGCGGATTCGGTCCACCAGGCTGCCGCCGGTGACCTCGGCCAGCAAGAATTCGAACAACCGGTAGCCGACCACCAGCAGTGCCACCAGTGCCACCACGGCGCTGAGGCCAAATACCGCGATGAGATAGACC
>NZ_JBFRFD010000310.1:0-4569 GCF_052114645.1 Arthrobacter sp. 2YAF22_2 | reverse complement strand
GCGCCACGCCGGCGGCAGCGCCAGCGGCCGCCCCTGGCAGCGCCACGCCGGCTTCGGCGGCTGGAAGCGCCCCGCCGGCGGCGGCGCCAGCGGCCAGTCCGGCGGTGTTGGCCTACACCGGCGCCGGCGGCGTGCTTCCCGCGGCGGGACTAGGCGCCGGTGCACTGCTGCTCGGCGCCACTTTCATTGCCTTCAGTCGCCGCCGGCGGGTTGGCTAGACCCCCGCAGTCACTGAAAGTCGGCCAGCCAGAGATCCGGCCCGAAAACCTCGTATTGAATGTCTTTGGCAGGTACGCCGCCGGAGATCAACGCGCTCCGGACCGATTTCAGGAACGGCAGCGGGCCGCAGAGGTAGTACTCGGCGTCTTCGGGGAGTTCCACGTCGCTGACGTTCATGAAACCCGAGAACCGGGATTCGGGCGCCTCGCCGGCCTCATCCGGATTCAGATACCAGGTTGTCAGGGTTCCGTCGGAAAGTGCGGCGAGGTCTTCCCGGACCTGCGCCCGGAGCGGAAACGATTCCTCGCCGTCGTCGGCATGCAGGAGCATCACCCGGCGTTGGGACCCGGACTTCACCAGGTGAGAGAGCATTCCGGCCATGGGTGTGATCCCGATTCCTGCGCTGGCCAGGACGAGGGGACGGTCCGTGTACTCCATCACCACGTCGCCGAAGGGGGCCGAGAGCACCACCTCGTCGCCCAGTTGGACAGCGCTGTGGAGCAGTGAGGACATCTCGCCGTCGGGAGTCGCGAGCCCGTGGACCCGCTTCACAGCGAACTGGCGGTGCTGACCGTCGTCGGCCCTGGTGAGGCTGTATTGCCGGGGCTGCTGCACGCCGTCGGGCATGGTCATCTTGATTGTCACGTACTGCCCCGGCAGGGACGGCTTGACGTCACGCTCGTCGGTGCGTTCGACGACGAACGACACGACGTCGGCCGTTTCCTGGATCCGCCGGGCCACGCGCCAGGTGCGCCAAATAGTGTCGGGCGCGAGGTGAACGGCGTTGTACAGCCCGCGTTCCTTGTTGATGAGCAGGTTCGCCATCAGCCAGTAGACCTCGTCCCAGGCGGCGGCGACCTCCGGGGTGACCGCGTCCCCGAGGACGTCCACGATCGCCCACATTAGGTGGTCGTGGACAATCTGGTATTGGTCCGGGCTCAGTCCCAGCGACACGTGCTTGTGGGACACCCGGGAAAGCAGATGGTCCGGCACTTCATCCGGCTTGTCCAGGAGCATGCCGGCGAAGGCCGCAATCGACCCGGCGAGTGCCTGCTGCTGACGGCCGTCCGCCTGGTTTCCACGGTTGAAGAGGCCATCCAGGAGGTCCGGCCGGGCCTTGAACATGTGTTGGTAGAAGCGCTTGGCGATCTCCTCGATGTGCTCGCCGACGACGGGCAGCGTCGCCCTGATGACGGGAACTGAGGTATCTGAGAGCATGGTGGATCCTTCCGGTGCGACCGGTCTCCCGGCAGTGCGGGGGTGAATCAGCCCTTCCACGCTAACAGCCGGGGTGCCGCGCGCTCCGGGCCGATCGGCCCTACGCCGGAGGCAGAGGACGGTGTACCCGAGCGAGCTGCCAGGGGTCCGGCCGGGCCTAGCCCTTGCGGTCCAGCAGCAGGTTGGTGATCCGCAGCGTGCACAGCCGCTCGCCGGCTTCATTCGTGATCAGCACCTCGTGGGTGGTCACCGTGCCGCCGAGGTGGATCGGGGTGGCGGTGATGGTCACCAGGCCCTCGCGGGCGGACTTGTGGTGCGTGGCCGAGACGTCCACCCCCACTGCGGTCTTGCCCAGGGTGCTGGCGTGGATGACCGAAGCCCAGGACCCCACGGCCTCTCCGACCGCCAGCGAGGCGCCGCCGTGCAGCAGGCCGAACGACTGCCGGTTGCCTTCCACCGGCATGGTGGCGACGACGCGCTCCACGGACTCCTCCACGATCTTGACGCCCATCTTCTCGTCAAGTTCGCCGAGGGTGATCTTCCACAGCTCGGTACCGCGGGGCTCGGGCGTCATAGCGTCTCCTCTTGGGTTCTGGCCTGGGTTGGCCCGTCACGGCCGGTCAGTCCTGCCGCTACTAGTGTGCCGCAGAGCCCAGTCATGTACTGTAGACATATTACCGAACGGACGGTCAGTAATGCGCTGGCCGTGTGATCTTGCCCCGCGTTGGAAGGACCCGTCAACGATGACCACCACTGCAACAGCTCAGAAACCCTCAGTCGGCACCGTCGCGATCGTCCCCAGTTTCATCAAGAATTCCTGGTGGACCCCCGACGCCGCCGCAGCCTCCGGCGCCGCCTCCGTCCTCGATGCCAGCACGGGAGAACTCCTGGCCCGCGTGAGCACCGAGGGACTGGACCTGGCCGCCGTCGTCGAGTACGGCCGCACCACCGGCCAGACGGAACTGGGCAAGCTGACCTTCCACCAGCGCGCCCTCAAGCTCAAGGAGCTGGCGCAGTACCTCAACGGCCGCCGCGACGAATTTTACGCTCTTTCCGCGCAGACCGGCGCCACCAAGATCGACTCGATGGTCGACATCGACGGCGGCATCGGCGTGCTGTTCACTTTCGGCTCCAAGGGCCGGCGCGAGCTGCCCAACTCCCAGGTGGTAGTGGACGGCCCGATGGAGGTGCTGTCCAAGGACGGTTCCTTCGCCGGCGAGCACATCTACACCCGGATCCCCGGCGTCGCCGTCCAGATCAACGCCTTCAATTTCCCGGTCTGGGGGATGCTGGAGAAGCTCGCCCCGGCCTTTATCGCCGGCGTTCCCACCATCGTCAAGCCCGCCACCCCCACCGGCTACGTGGCCGCGGCCGTGGTCAAGGCGATCGACGAATCCGGAATCCTGCCGGAGGGGTCGCTGCAGCTCGTCTCCGGTTCGGCCCGCACCCTGCTGGACCACCTCGACTACCGCGACCTGGTCGCCTTCACCGGCTCGGCGTCCACCGCCAACACCCTCAAGTCCCACCGCAACGTGGTCCGTGGCGGCGTGCGCTTTACCTCCGAGACGGACTCCCTCAACGCCGCGATCCTGGGCCCGGACGCCATCAAGGGCACCCCGGAGTTCGATGCCTTCATCAAGTCCCTGGTCACCGAGATGACCTCGAAGGCGGGCCAGAAATGTACCTCGATCCGCCGCGCGATCGTGCCGCAGGACCTGGTGTCCGACGTCGTCGCCGCCGTAGGGGCGCGGATCGCCGAACGCGTCGTCCTCGGTGACCCCCGCGCCGAGGGCGTCAACATGGGCGCCCTTGCCTCCCTCGAGCAGCTCGCGGACGTGCGCGCCGCCGTCCAGTCCATGCTCGACTCCGGCGGCGAGCTCGCCTACGGCACCCTCGACGCCCCGAAGGTCACCAGCGCGGACGGGAACATCGGCGTCGTCGACGGCGGCGCGTTCATGTCCCCGGTGCTGCTCAGCTGGGCCGACCCGGAGGCCGAGGAGGTCCACTCGCTCGAGGCCTTCGGCCCGGTCTCCTCGGTGATCGGTTACACGGACCTCGCCGATGCCGTCCGTCTCGCCGCCCGCGGCGGCGGCTCACTGGTCGCTTCGGTCTGCACCAACGACCCCGAGGTGGCCCGCGAACTCGTCACCGGCATCGCAGCCCACCACGGCCGCGTCCTGATGCTCAACCGCGAGGACGCCCGCAGCTCCACCGGCCACGGCTCCCCGGTTCCGCACCTGATCCACGGCGGCCCCGGCCGCGCCGGCGGCGGCGAAGAGCTGGGCGGCATCCGCTCGGTCATGCACCACATGCAGCGCACCGCCATCCAGGGCTCGCCCAACATGCTCACCGCCGTCACCGGCGTCTGGCACACCGGCGCGGACCGCAACTTCACCCTCGACACCGAGGGCCAGCACCCGTTCCGCAAGTCCCTCGCCACGCTGCACATCGGGGACGCCATCCGCTCGGAGCTGCGGGAGGTCTCGCTGGAGGAGATCACCAAGTTTGCCAACTCCACCGGCGACACTTTCTACGCCCACACCAACCAGGCGGCGGCCGAGGCCAACCCGTTCTTCCCGGGCATCGTGGCACACGGTTACCTGCTCCTGGCATGGGGCGCCGGGCTGTTCGTAGAGCCCGCACCGGGCCCGGTCCTGGCGAACTACGGCCTCGAAAACCTGCGGTTCCTCACTCCGGTGGCGGCCGGGGACTCGATCCGGGTGACCCTTACGGCCAAGAAGATCACCCCGCGCGAGACCGACGAATACGGCGAGGTGGCCTGGGACGCCGTCCTGACCAACCAGAACGATGAGATCGTGGCCACCTACGACGTCCTGACCCTCGTGGAGAAGTAGCCCCCTCCCGACGCTCCCTCAGGTCCGGCGGGTTTTATGCAGACGCTCCCTCACTTGGTGAGGGAGCGTCTGCGTTGGGGCTGCCATACGTGATGGAGCGTCTGCGGGGTGGAGGCCTAAATTGCGGGCTCTTTCGGCTCCGCTCCGGCGTAAAATTCTCCCTGTAGGAGGTGGCGAAATGACCCTTGTCCTCAATAAAGCCACAACAGTCCTGCCAGTCGATGATGCGGCGCGTGCCCGGCATTTCTACGCGGACACACTGGGGCTCCCGCACCGT
>NZ_JBFRFD010000309.1:0-4578 GCF_052114645.1 Arthrobacter sp. 2YAF22_2 | reverse complement strand
GTGCCGTCCATGTTGTCGTGTACCGCCATGTCCGTGACGAGGTTCAGTGCCATCTCCGGCAGGTCCAGGTCGTCCTCGGGCGGGCTGGTGAGCTTCTCCCAGTGCCGGACGGTTTCCCAGCCAAGGAACCCCACCAGGCCGGAGGTGAAGGGCGGCAGGCCGTCGAAGCGTTCGGTGTGCAGGGCCCGGACGGTGTCGCGGATGGCGTCGACGGGGCTGCCGTCCAGCGGCACTCCGACGGGCGGTTCGCCGAGCCAGTGCGCCTGCCCGTTGCTGGTGGTCAGCGTGGCTCGGGACCTCGCGCCGATGAACGAGTAGCGCGACCAGGCGCCGCCCACCGCGGCGGATTCCAGCAGGAACGTCCCGGGCTGGCCGTGGGCGAGCTTGCGGTACAGCCCGATCGGGGTCTCGGCGTCGGCCAGCACCTTCAGCCGGACGGGGATGACGCGGCTGTGGCCGGCGAGTTTCCGGAACTCGTCCAGGCTGGGGCTGATGACTCCGAGGTCCTGCATGGCTGCGTTTGTCCGCCTGTTCTCTTGGTCTGAAGCTGGTGAAGGGCCGGCGCTGATGGCCGGCGTGCGCTGACGGTCCGGGTGCGCCGCGGGCGGGTCAGTCGGCGGGACCGACGACGGCGTCCAGCGCGCGCCCGTCGAAGCACGTCCGGGTCCCCGTGTGGCAGGCCGCGCCGACCTGGTCGACCCGGACCAGCAGGGCGTCGCCGTCGCAGTCCAGCGCGAGGGACTTGACCCATTGCACGTGGCCGGAGGTGTCTCCCTTCCGCCAGTACTCCTGGCGGGAGCGGGAGAAGAACGTGACCCGGCCGCTGGTCATGGTGCGGTGCAGCGCCTCATCATCCATCCAACCCAGCATGAGCACCTCGTTGGTGTCGAACTGCTGGATGATTGCAGCCACCAGGCCGGCGCTGTCCCGTTTCAGGGACCCGGCAAGACTGGCCGGCAGCGGACCTTGACCGGCTGTCTCCACGGAGGGCTCACCGACGAATTCAGGGACGGATTCGCGGGCCAGTTCAGGGGCGGATTCGCTGACGGGGGCGGGGGCAGGCTGCTCAGACATCAGGTCAAGTCTAGTGCCTCCGGGCCCTGCGCCGCCCGGCGGGCGGCGCACCGTGCTTAACATCCCGGCGAAAAGCCCGCCGGGGCCAAAACCACGCCCCTTCCTGTGCCCACAGGCGCGCGTCTCGTGCTACTTTCACAAGTGATGCAATTCGTCGAACCATCCCGAGAAGTCCTGGCCGAAACCCTGCTGGCGGCCGGTCCTGACTCCCCCACGCTCTGCCAGGGCTGGCAGACCCGGGACCTTGCCGCCCACCTGTACCTGCGGGAGCGCAAAGCCCGCGTCGGACTCGGGCTGCTGATCAAGCGGCTGTCCAAGGCCTCGGACCAGGCAACTGCCGACCTCGCCGCCAAGGTCCGAACCCCGGACGCGTACGCCAAGCTGGTCAACACCTTCCGCTCCGGGCCGCCCGCGTTCTCCCCCCTGCGGATCAAGGCCCTGGACGAGAGCTCCAACCTGATCGAGTACTTCGTGCACACCGAGGACGTCCGCCGCGCGGTGGACCGGTGGGCGCCGCGGGCCCTGGACGAGGCCTACTCTGACGCGCTCTGGGGCGAACTGATCAAGCGCGCCGCCATCTTGTACCGCGGCGTGGACCTGGGCATCGTGCTGGTGCGCCCCTCCGGCCCCCGACACGTGGCCAAGCGCGCCCCTGTCTCGGTCGCAATCGTCGGCGAACCGGGTGAACTCCTGATGCACGCCCACGGCCGGACCCGGCACGCGCTGGTGACGTTCGAAGGCCAGCCGGACGCCGTAGCCCTGCTGCAGTCCGCCGAAGTCGGCCTGTAATCCCCACCCGCTCCCTAACCTCGCAAGCTCGGCCAGGGAACCCTGCGGGTGTGGGCCCAGGCACAACCTACGTTCGTCCGGTGCGGAAGTCCCCTTAGCGGACTTCGAAGCCCGCCTCGCGGATGGCGGCCTTGACCTGGGCGATCATGTCGAGCGGACCGAAGTGGAATACCGAGGCGGCCAGGACGGCGTCAGCGCCGGCAGCCACGGCCGGCGGGAAGTGCTCGGGCTTGCCGGCACCGCCGGAGGCGATCAGCGGCACCTTTACGCTGGCGCGGGCCAACCGGATCAGCTCCAGGTCGAAGCCGTCCTTGGTGCCGTCGGCATCGATTGAATTGAGCAGGATCTCGCCGACGCCGCGGTCGGCCGCCTCCCGTGCCCAGGCCAGGGCGTCGATGCCGGTGCCCTGGCGGCCGCCGTGCGTGGTGACCTCGAACCCGGAAGGGGTCAGTGTCGAGCCGGGACGGGTGCGCCGCGCGTCGAGGGAGAGCACCAGGACCTGGGAGCCGAAGTGCCGGGTGATCTCATCAATCACATCGGGCCGGGCCACGGCCGCCGTGTTGATGGCGGCCTTGTCCGCACCACAGCGCAGCAGCTTGTCCACCTCGGCCACGCCGCGAACGCCGCCGCCGACGGTCAGCGGGATGAACACTTCCTCGGCCGTCCGGCGGACGACGTCGAACGTGGTTTCGCGGTTGCCCGAGGACGCCGTGACGTCAAGGAACGTGAGCTCGTCGGCGCCGCCGTTGTCGTAGCGGTGCGCGAGTTCCACCGGGTCGCCGGCATCGCGCAGGCCTTCGAAGTTGATGCCCTTGACCACGCGGCCGGCGTCGACGTCCAAGCACGGGATGACGCGGACGGCTACAGACATGGCTGCTCCTGGACTGGGCGTACGGACGATGAACTGATGGACGGTGGCTTCACGGGGTGCGGCGCTAGATCCGGCAGGCGTGGATGCTGCTGACCAGGATGGCCCGGGCGCCGAGGTCGTAGAGTTCGTCCATGACCCGGTTGGTTTCCTTCTTGGGCACCATGGAACGGACGGCCACCCAGTCCGAATCGCGCAGCGGCGACACGGTCGGCGACTCCAGCCCGGGCGTCAGGCCGGCGGCCTGCTCCACGAGCTCCTTGCGGATGTCGTAGTCCATCAGCACGTACCGGCGGGCAACCAGGACCCCCTGGAGGCGGCGGATCAGCACTTCGATGGCCGGGTTCTGCTCGCCCGGGCGGCCGATCAGGACCGACTCCGAATCCAGGATGGGCTCGCCGAAGATCTCCATCCCGGCGGCCTTGAGCGTGGTGCCGGTCTCGACGACGTCGGCGATGGCGTCCGCGACGCCGAGCCGGACGGAAGATTCGACCGCCCCGTCGAGGCGCACGACTTTGGCGTCGATGCCGCGCTCGGCGAGGTAGCCGCGGAGCAACCCGTCGTAGCTGGTGGCGAGGCGTTTTCCTTCGAGCTGGTCGATGGAAGTGAAATCCCCCACCGGTCCGGCGAACCGGAATGTGGACACGGCGAAGCCCAGCTGCAACAGCTCCTCCGCTTCCACCTCGGCGTCGAGCAGCAGGTCGCGGCCGGTGATGCCGACGTCGAGGGTGCCCTGGCCGACGTACACGGCGATGTCACGCGGGCGGAGGAAGAAAAATTCGATGTCATTGTCGGGATCCACCATGACCAGTTCGCGGCTGTCGCGGCGCTGGCGGTAACCGGCTTCGGCGAGCATCGCGGAGGCGGCTTCGGACAGGGATCCCTTATTCGGGACGGCAACTCTCAGCATGGCAGGTGTTCTTTCTGGTTAGGAAGTCATCAGGGCTCTGCGGGCCACGGGTGCGCCGTCCTGAGCGGACGCAGGTCAGTGCAGGACAGCGCGACGTGGCTAGAGATGCTTGTAGACGTCTTCCAGGCTGAGTCCCTTGGCGAGCATCAGAACCTGCAGATGGTAGAGCAACTGCGAAATCTCTTCCGCTGCGGCCTCATCGGATTCGTACTCGGCAGCCATCCAGACCTCGGCCGCTTCCTCCACGACCTTCTTGCCGATGCCGTGGATTCCGGACTCCAGCTCGGCTACAGTTCGGGAGCCCTCCGGGCGGGTGGCTGCCTTCTCGCTCAGTTCTGCGAACAGCGACTCGAAATTCTTCACGCCTTCCAGCCTACTTGTTCACGGCCGGCCGACGCCTGCCGGGCCTTGCATGACGACGCCGATGTGAGGGAATACACAGCCTAGGAGTATTGCTTCAGCGTGACGGCGGTGGCCAGGGCTGCGGTGACGGCCTCGTGGCCCTTGTCCTCCTTGGAGCCGGCCAGTCCAGCCCGGTCAATGCCCTGCTGTTCGGTGTCGCAGGTCAGCACGCCGAAGCCGACCGGCACGCCGGTCCGGACGCTGACTTCGGTCAGGCCAAGGGTGGCGGCTTCGCAGACGTACTCGAAATGCGGGGTGCCGCCGCGGATCACGACACCGAGCGCCACGACGGCGTCGAAGTGCGGAGCCAGCCGCGCCGCCGCGACCGGCAGCTCAAAGGTTCCGGGGACCCGCAGCACGGTGGGTTCGCCGATGCCGGCGTCTTTCGCGGCGCGCAGGGCGCCGTCCAGCAGGCCATCCATGATCTTGGTGTGCCAGCTGGCGGCCACAATGGCGAGCTTGAGCCGGGAGGTTTCGCCGGGTTCGAAGGTGGTGAGGTCGATCTGGGGGGCGCCGTGGCCGCTCATGCGAGTTC
>NZ_JBFRFD010000308.1:0-4591 GCF_052114645.1 Arthrobacter sp. 2YAF22_2 | reverse complement strand
ACGTCGAGCGCTGCGTCCAGGCGTTCGTCCGCAGCCGCGACGAGCTGGCCGCCGTCGTTTAGGCTGGCTGCCCCGGTTTAGGCGCGTGGTCGCGGCGTGGCCCGCGACCACCCTGCGGAAACTACTGACGTGACCTGCCGCCGGGTGCAAGGATGGGACCATGTCAGCTMAATACGATGTCGTRATCGTCGGCGGCGGSATTGCCGGCCTGTCCCTTGCCTCCGCTCTCGCCGGCAAATGCAGTGTGGCCCTGGTCGAAGCCGAGCAGTCGCTGGGCTACCACACCTCCGCCCGCTCGGCCCGGCAACTGATCCCCAGCTACGGGCCGCCCGTGGTCCAGGAGCTGACCATGCGCACCCTGGAACTCCTCGGCACCCACGAGGGCACCCGGCCCGAGCCCGTTCTCTCGCCGCGCCGGTTCATGCTGATCGGTGACGAGGAAACCGTCCAGCAGCAGGCTAGCGGGTTCATGCAGCGGATCAGTCACGCCGAGGCCCTGGACCTCTGCCCCGCGCTCCAGCCGGGCGCCTTCACTGCCGCCGGCCTGGACTCCGGGTCCTTTGCCTGCAATGCGTCCCTGCTGCTGGATGACCACCGGGAGCGGGCCGCCGCGGGCGGCGTGGACATCATCACCGGCGCCAGGGTCCACTCGGCGCAGCGCCTCGGCACCGGCTGGGAGCTCGGCGCCGGGCAGGAGGGGTTCGAGGCCGCCGTCGTGGTCAACGCCGCCGGCGCGTGGGCCGACGAGCTCGCGGTGCTCAGCGGCGTCGAGAAGCTCGGACTCCAGCCCTACCGCCGCACCGCGGCGATCGTCGACGTCGAGAACCCCCTGCCGGTCGGCTGTCCGATGGTGGCGTCGACAGGCAACTTCTACTTCCGTCCCGACGGGCGGCGGCAGGTTCTGATTTCGCCGTCCGAATCCGTGCCGAGCGGCCCCGAGGACGCCAGGCCGTATCCGGGCGACATCGAGGCGCTCATCGCCCGGCTTAACACCATCACCACGATGGGGATCGGCAGCGTCAGCCGGGCCTGGACCGGGCTCCGCACCGAAGCGACCGACGGCATCCCGGTGGTGGGGTTCGACGCCGAGGCTACGGGCTTCTTCTGGCTTGCCGGCCAGGGCGGCTACGGTTTCCAGACCTCCTCCGGCATCGCCGAGCTCGCCGCGGAGCAGATCCTCGCCGGGCCGGAATCCCGGGAGCCGTTCCCTGCCGGCAGTCCGGCATCCCGGACAGCCGCGGCGCTGGCGGCGACCCGGATGTCGATCCGGGGCTGAAGAATGGACCCATGAGCACCCTGATCACCAATATCGCGGAACTGATGACCCAGGACGCGGACCACCGGGTCCTCAAGGATGCGGCCATCGTGATCGAGGGCGAACGCATCGCCTGGATCGGCGCCGCCGCCGCGGCCCCCGCGGCCGACGACGCCGTCGACGCCGGCGGCCGCTCGCTGCTGCCCGGCTGGGTGGATTCGCATACCCACCTGATCTTCGCCGGGGACCGGACCGCGGAGTTCGAAGCCCGGATGGCGGGCGAGGACTACAGCGCCGGCGGGATCGCTGTCACCACAGGCGCCACCCGGGACACCGGCGACTTCGACCTCACCCGGCTCGCACTTGGGCGCGTGGCGGAGGCTGTCGCCCAGGGCACCACCTACCTTGAGACCAAGACCGGCTACGGCCTGGACGTGGACAACGAGGCCCGCAGCGCCCGGATCGCCTCCACCGTCGCTGACGAGGCGACCTACCTCGGCGCGCATTTGGTTCCCGCCGGCATGGACGCCGAGGAGTACACCGACCTGGTCTGTGGGCCCATGCTCGCCGCGGTCCGCCCCTACGTGCGCTGGGCCGACGTCTTCTGCGAACGGGGCGCCTTCACCGAGGACCAGTCCCGCCGCGTGCTCCAGGCCTGCCGGGACGCGGGGCTGGGACTGCGCGTGCACGGCAACCAGCTGGGGGAGGGCCCCGGAGTGCGGCTGGCGGTGGAATTCGGGGCCGCCAGCGTGGACCACGTCAACCACCTCTCCCGGGCGGACGTCCAGGCCCTGGCGGACAGCTGGTCCGGCTGGGAGGCAGCGGCCGGCGCAGGGGAGCGCGGCACCGTCGCGACCTGCCTGCCGGCCTGCGACCTGTCCACCCGGCAGCCGCTGGCGCCGGGCCGGGAACTGCTCGACGCCGGCGTCCAGCTGGCCCTCGCCTCCAACTGCAACCCCGGGACGTCCTACACCAGCTCGATGGCGTTCTGCGTCACGACGGCGGTGCTGCAGATGCGGCTCAGCGTGGACGAAGCCGTCCGCGCCGCGACGTACGGGGGCGCGCTGGCGCTGGGCCGGGAGTCCGGGAACGACGTCGACGGCGAGCGGGCGGTCGGCTCGATTGCCGTCGGCCACCGGGCGGACCTGCACCTACTCAACGCCCCGTCCGCCACCCACCTGGCGTACCGGCCGGGGATGCCCCTGACCCACGCCGTCTGGCGCGCCGGCGTCCGCGCCCGCTAGAACACCATCGGCGGGGCGTCCAGCACGGTCTCGTCCACCCGGCGGTCCTCCCACTGGCTGAACGGCTTGTCCAGTTCGTACTTGCCCAGCGGGGTGCGCAGTAGAGTACGGATCTCCGCATTGTCCGGGTTGTTCAGCGACTCGAAGTACTCCACCGACCAGTGGAACCAGCGCATGCAGTACAGCCGCATGGTCAGCCCGTGCGTCACAAACAACGCATTCGGCGGGTAGTCCGGCCTGGCCCAATGCCGGTACAGGGTCTCCATGAAGGAGGAGATCCGGTCATAGACGTCGGAGCCGGATTCGCCCTCGCGGAAGCGGTAGAAGAAGTGCCCGTAGGCGTTGCGGAGCTCCTTCTGGTCCTCGATGTCGCCGGCGATCTGGAAGTTCGCCCAGTCCTGTTCGCGCAGCCGCGGCTCCTCGATCACGCGCTCGGTGAGGGAGCCCAGCCGGAGTGCCTCCAGGGTCTGGTAGGCCCGCAGGTAGGGGGAGACATAGACGCACACCTGTTGGCCGTCGAGCTCGCGCCGGAGCTGCTCGCCGGCCGCCGTGGCCTGTTCGACACCGAGCGGGGTTAGCGGGATCCGGTAGTCGGGCACCCGGTTGTAAATCGACGTGTCGGCATTGGCGGCGGACTGGCCATGCCGGATCATGAATATTTTCCCGGGCGCACTCACGCCCCCAGCATAGGCACTTGCAGTCAACTCCCTGAAACGGCAGGCAAGATAGAAGCATGTTGGTTCCCTCCCGCCGTCGGCTGCGGCTAGAAGTCTGGATCGTCCTGGGGCTGTCCCTGGGGCAGTCGGCGGTGTACTCGGTGGTGCAGTTGCTGGACAAGATGACCAGGGCGCCGCTGGCGCAGGGCACGTCGACGCTGAACCGCTCGCAGAGCAGCCGCGAATACTTCGACCTGACCTACCAGCTGCTGGACATCATCTTCGCCCTGGTCCCGGTGGTGCTGGTGATCTACTTCCTTACCGAACACCGGGCCGCCGGACCCGCCGGCCCCGCCGACCCGGCCGGCGGCACTTTCACAGCCAGCACCGGCACCTCGGCGTTCCGGAAACTGGGCTTCAACTTCGCCCGTCCCGGCAAGGACCTGGTCCAGGGCCTGGGCCTCGCCGCGCTGATCGGGATCCCGTCTTTGGGCCTCTACGCGGCCGGCCGGGCGCTGGGAATAACTACGGCGATCATCCCCAGCGCGTTGGACTCCTATTGGTGGACGGTGCCGGTGCTCATCCTCTCCGCGATCCGGCACGGGATCGTGGAGGAGGTGATCGTGGTGGGATACCTGCTGGACCGGCTCGGCAAGTTCGGCTGGGGCATGCCGCTGGCCATCTTCGCCAGCTCCATGCTGCGCGGCAGCTACCACCTGTACCAGGGCTTCGGGCCGTTCATCGGCAACGCCATCATGGGCGTCATTTTTGCCCTGATCTACACGCGCACCCGCCGGGTGATGCCGCTGGTGATCGCGCATGCTGTGTTGGACACCGTCGCCTTCGTCGGCTTCAGCCTTTTCGGCAAGGCGATCGGCCTGGGCTGAGTCGATGGACTGCCGGGCCAACCCGCCGGGTTAAAGGGTTTCGGCCGCCGGCGGCGGGTGGCATCATTGGCACCCGCTGCTGGCGGCCGAAGTTTGGTGGACCGAAGGCGTCAGATGGTGACGGCCCCGGAGGCGGTTTCGAAAGTGACGGACATGATTCCCGGCGTCCCGCGGGGGGCCAGCCAGTTGACAGCGACGTCCTCCAGCGGCTTCTCCACCGGGACGCCCAGCCACTCGGTGACGCGCTCGGCCGAGCCCGCGATGGTGAGTTCAGACATCTTGACGCTGCTCTCATACGCGTGGGACGGGTGCAACGCGGGGTCGCCCTCCCATTTGAGCATGTAGGGGACCTGCGGATCCGCGATCAGGCCCAGGATGCCGATCTGCTTCCAGACCAGTTCGCGGCCGTCCGGGAATTTGCGGTTGCCATTGACGGCGGCGCGGCCCAGCCGCTCCTCGAAGGGGGCCAGGTCGTCAACCTCGACGCACCAGCCCATCCAGCCGCCGCCGGCGGCCGAGCGGGCGCGTACGGCCTGGCCGAACGGGGCC
>NZ_JBFRFD010000307.1:0-4603 GCF_052114645.1 Arthrobacter sp. 2YAF22_2 | reverse complement strand
GAGCAACGTCGAGTCGAGATCGTGCTCGACTCGACGTTGCTCTTGTTCGTCTTCTTCGTCCGGGAATTCAGCTTCCCCGTACAAGAAAAGTTCTTGCACATCGACCTCTTGGTCATACGCAAGGGGATCCAGGCAGCGACCGCATTCGCCGGTTACTTTGACGATAGCGGTACCTGATACCAGAATTCCTTCGTGTACGGCCTCCAGGCGCAGATCCAGCCCGATGTCCGAGCCTTCCTGCACACCGATGAGCGCCACACCAAGATCACTTGGCGCGGGTACATGTTCCGTCAGTGTCCGCATGCTTCCCGGACTGCGTCCGAGGTCCTTGACGTCGAACGCCAGGGGCGAACTAGCATCTCGTTTAATGAGAACTCCTGTTGAACATATGACCGACGTACTATCTTAGCCTGAACTTCCGGGCGGACTCAAACCGGACGGCAGCGCGCGGTTCAGCACCGCACACCGGCCAGATCGGGGCCGCGCAACCGGCAGCAGGCCGCCGAGTACCGATCAAGCTTACCCTCTGCGCGGCGGTTCCGGTTACAGCTCGCCGGACTTCAGCCGCTTCAGCACGGACCTCGGCACGAAGTCGGAGACGTCCCCGCCGAGCGTGAAGACTTCCTTGATCAAGGTGGAGGACAGGTGCAGGTAGTGGCCCTCAGCCGGGAGGAACACCGTCTCCACCCCGGTGAGCTGCCGGTTCATCGTCGCCATCGGCAACTCGTAGTCGAAATCCGAGGAGGAGCGCAGGCCCTTGACGATCGCCGAGGCGCCACGCTGCCGGCAATACTCGGCGAGCAGCCCCTCCCCCACGGGTTCCACCACGATCCCGCGCAGCGAGGCCAGTGTCTCCCGGGCCATGTCGAGGCGTTCCTCAAGCGGGAAGCGGTACTTCTTGGCGTAGTTGGTGGACACCGCCACGATGACCTCGTCGAAGAGGCTGGCCGCCCGGGCGATGACTTCCAGGTGGCCGTTGTGAATGGGGTCAAAGGAGCCAGGGCATACCGCGCGTCTCATGCTCCGAACCTACCGCATGGGCCTTGCGGGCCGGGATAACATGGCGGAATGTCAGGATCAAACAGTTCTTCTGCCGACTCCGTATCTTCCGCCGATTCCGTCGAGCCGTTCACCGTAGCCGGAGGCGTCGTTCTTGTGACCGGCGCTGCCATGGGCATGGGGCGCCTTTACGCCCTGCGGGCGGCCCGCGAGGGTGCCGCCGTCGTCATTCTCTGGGACGTCGACGCCGACGGGCTCGGCCGGACGGCCGGCGAGGTCACCGCACTCGGGGCGCGCGCCGTCGTCCGCCGGGTGGATCTGGCCAGCCGGGAGGCCATCGCCGAGGCCGCCGGGGAGGCCGCTTCCGAGGGTCCGCTGACGCTGCTGGTCAACAATGCGGGAATCGTGCGCGGCGCCCTGTTCTGGGACCATGAGCCGGCCCGGGACATTGCGCTGACCATGGACATCAATGCCCTCGCGCCGATGTATGTCACCCACGCCTTCCTGCCCGCCATGATGGCAAACGGCGGCCGGCCGCGCCGGATCCTGAACATCGCCTCCGCCGCGGGCACCGTGTCCAACCCGCGGATGAGCGTCTATGCCGCCTCGAAGTGGGCGGTCATCGGCTGGAGCGACTCGCTGCGGCTGGAACTCGAAATGCAGGGCTATGCCCACCTGAAGGTCACCACGTTCTGCCCCAGCTACATCTCTACCGGCATGTTCACCGGCGCGCGCGGCCCGCTGTTCACGCCGCTGATGACCCCGGACGACGCCGTCGAGCGCGCCTGGCGCGCCACGGTGGCCGGCAGGCCGCAGCTGATCGCCCCGGCGACGGCGCAGCTCGGCAAGGTGCTCCGTGGCCTGCTGCCGGTCCGGGCCTGGGATTTCGTCGGCGGCAGGATCTTCGGCATCTACACCACCATGGACAAGTTCACCGGACGGGACGAGAAGGCGGGAACCCGGTGAGCGGGCAGCCGCTGTCCCCCTGGCAGCGGGCTGCCACCGGCGCCAACCTGCTCTCCCCCGGCGGAGACCTCGGCGTCACGATCTTTGAGGAGATGACCACGCTGGCGCTGACCACCGGTGCCATCAACCTCGGCCAGGGCTTCCCGGACGAGGACGGACCGGCGGAAATCAAGGACGCCGCCCAGGCTGCGATCGCCGCCGGCGCCAACCAGTACGCCCCCGGCAAGGGCATCCTGGAGCTGCGGGAAGCGATCTCCGTCCACCAGCGGCGGTTCTACGGGCTCGCCCCGGATCCACAGACCGAAATCATCGTCACCACCGGCGCCACCGAGGCCATCGCTGCCGCGCTGCTGGCCCTGGTGGGCCCCGGCGACGAGGTCCTCACGTTCGAGCCGTTCTATGACTCCTACGGCGCGATCATCGGCCTCTCCGGTGCCCGGCATGTCACCGCGCCGCTGCTGGCGCCCGATTTCATGCCGGACCTTGATGCCCTCGCCGCGGCGTTCACCGACCGCACCAAGGTGGTGCTGCTGAACAATCCGCACAACCCCACCGGCGCGGTGTTCCCCCGTGAGGTCCTCGAGCGCGTCGTCGAACTCGCCACCAAGCACGACGCCGTGATCATCACCGACGAGGTCTACGAACACCTCACCTTCGGCGTGGCGCATCTGCCGGTCGCCACCCTGCCCGGGGCCGCCGAGCGCACGCTGACCATTTCGTCCGCCGGCAAGACCTTTTCCTTCACCGGCTGGAAGATCGGCTGGCTCAGCGGCCCGGCCCACCTGGTCGCCGCCGCCCGGACGGTCAAACAGTTCCTCAGCTACAGCTCCGGGACACCGTTCCAGAGCGCCATCGCGGTGGGCCTGGGCCTGCCCGACGAGTTCTATGCCGGCATCGCCGACACCCTGCGGCTCAAGCGCGACATCCTCAGCGAAGGCCTGCGCGCGGCGGGCCTGGAGGTGTTGACCCCGCAGGGCACCTACTTCGTGAATGTGGACACGGCCCCGCTGGGGATTTCCGATTCGGTAGATCTGGCGCGCCGGCTGCCGGAGCTGGTCGGGGTCGCCGCCATTCCGGTCCCGGTCTTTTGCCACCCCGCAGGCGCCGAACGGACCCGCAGCCTGCTCCGCTTTGCGTTCTGCAAGAAGATCTATGTCCTGGAGGAAGCCGCCGAGCGGCTCTCCACCCTGCGGGACAGGCTGTGAGCGGGGACGCCACCCGGGGCGCCACCCGTTTTCTGCGGACCACCGGCCAGCACGCCGTGATCGAGCCCGACGCGTTCACCGACGGCGGGTACGTGCTGAGCATCGGCGGCGCCGAGCAGTCCCACGTGGACCTGGCCGACCCCGCCGACATCTTCTACGAGTATCTTCGCCGGATCGGCCACGTCGTGGATCTTGCGGCGCCGTGGGGCGAGCCCATCACGGCCCTCCACCTTGGCGCCGGCGCCCTGACACTGGCCCGCTACATCCAGGCCACGCGGCCCGGGTCCGTGCAGTACGCGGTGGAGCTGGAGCGGGAACTGCTGGACTTCGTGCTGCAGCAGTTGCCGCTGCCGGAGGGGACCGAGCTGCACACCGTGATCGGCGACGCCCGGGAGTCGCTGGCTACGCTGCCCGCGGAGCTGCGCTTCGACGTCGTCATCCTGGACATCTTCTCCGGACCGGAGGCGCCGGAACACATCGCCTGCACCGCCTTCTACCAGGAGGCAGCGGCCCGACTGACCGCGCGGGGGGTGCTGATCGTCAATGTCGGCGACGAGCCGGGCCTAACCCTGGTCCGCAGCCAGGTGGCCGCGCTGCGCCGGGCGATGGCCGACGTGGCAGCCTTCGCCGAGACCGGCATGTTCGCCGGCCGGCACCCCGGCAACATCATCCTGACCGGCACGCAGGGCCCATGGCCCGACGCGTGGACCGCCGCGCTCACCGCCCGCGGCCCGCACCCGGCGAAGGTGCTCGCCGGCGTCGAACTGGACATACTTTCGGACTAGGCGCGGCCTCAGCCGAACGCGATCTTCCGCAGCAGGACCCGGAGCTGGTCCCGTTCCGGGCCGTCCAGGGGCGCCAGGGACGTGTCTTCGGCCACCCGGACAGCTGCCGCGGCACGCTGATGCAGCTCCACGCCCGCTGCCGTCGGGCGGATGACCTTGGACCGCCGGTCGCGCGGATCCGGCGCGCGGAGCACCAGTCCCCGCTGTTCCAGCGCATCAACCAGGGAGACAATCTGGCTGGGATCCAGCCGCAGGAAATCAGCGAGCTCACGCTGCGAGGGCTCGGTGCCGCTGCAGGCCATCGCGAGGACCGAGTAGGAGCGCACCTTCAGGTCCAACGAGGCCAGCATGGCGTTGGCGCGGCTGCTGCCCAGGGACCGCGCCCGCGCCGCCAGGAATTCGATTTCGTTCACCAGGTCGCTGGCGAGGAGGCGGTCATCGAGGGCCGGCAGCGGGCCGCTCTCCCACGTTTCCTTGTCCTGCTGGGTTGCTTCGGCCACAGGTCCTCACAGCATCGGTTGGYGTCTAGAAACGCTTGACGGCCTCAACGATACCGCCGCGCCCTGACCATCCGGAAAACTGTTGAGAAAATTATGATTGACAACCTCAATTATATGGGTTGTTATCTATGTAACCCATATAATTGAG
>NZ_JBFRFD010000306.1:0-4605 GCF_052114645.1 Arthrobacter sp. 2YAF22_2 | reverse complement strand
TTCCTCACGCGGCGCTTCGAGCGAATCGCCAAGCGCGACGTCGGCAACGACCCCGTCCGCGGGCTGGCACTCTACCGGACCAATATGTTCGGCGCGCAGAACTGGCCGCCGGCCGGGCACGTGACGATCCCGGTCCAGGTGGTGGTGCCGGCCCGGGACCCGTTCCTGTGTCCGGACCTGGTGGAGGGCCTTGACGCCTGGGTGGACGAGCTGACCGTGGTGAGCGTGGACAGCGGCCATTGGTGGCCGGCGACCCGGCCCGCAGAGTTCGCGGAACTGCTCCGGAACAGCGGGACCGGGCAATGACGACGGCGCCGCTGGTGCACCTGCTCTGCGGGCTCAACGGCGCAGGAAAGACCACCCTGGCCCGGGACCTCGGGGCGAGGCTCCGTACCCTGTCCGGCGAACCGGGTTCGCACGCGGTGACGGAGGCCGGTGTCAGGCACCTTGCACGGATTTTCGAGGAGCCTGCGGACGCGGAGGGGCTGCGGATCCTCAGGATCCCTGGCGTCTAGGCCGAACCCAGCCTGCGGGCCGAGTGCCCACCGCGCGTCAGCGGGGGCGGCGGGCCGCGTGTTCGCGGGCAAGGACGGCGTAGGAGTCGTCCGGGGTACCGGGCGTGAAGTGGCCATACTTGCGCTCCACAGCGGTCTTGATCAGGAAGTCCGCCAGCGCCGGGTTCTTCGGCAGAAGCGAGCCGTGCAGGTAGCTGGCCACGACGTTGCGGTAACGGGCACCTTCCTGGCCGGAACTGCTGTTGTTTCCGGTGCCTTTGGCCGTGGTGCCCAGCGGGTTGACGCCCGGGCCCAGGGTGGTCTGGCCGCTGTGGTTTTCGTACCCCAGGACGGTTCCGAACTCGGCGGAGGAGACAGCGACATTGCCGATCAGCCGCTCATCCGTCCCGTGGGTCTCCACGTCCAGGACGCCGATGCCCGGGATAACAGAACCGGTCCTGGTCTTGAAGAACTTCCCGAACAGCTGGTACAGCCCGCAGATCACCAGCATGGGCGTGCCGCCCTCGGCCAGCTCCTTGAGGATGGTTTCGCGCGACAGCAGGTCATCCTGAATCACGAGCTGGCCGCTGTCCTGGCCGCCTCCGCCCACCACGAGGTCGACGTTGGCCGGGAAATCATCGCCGACGTTGTACTCGAGCAGCTCCGGGGTGTACCCGTGCCAGCGCAACCGTTGGGCCAGGACCAGGGCGTTGCCCCAGTCGCCGTAGATGTTCATGTCCCGCGGGTAGAGCTGCAGCACGCGGATGGTGCCCTTGCCGGGCGCGCCGGAGTCATCGGGGGGCAGAACATGGCCGAAGGAGAGCCCGTGCGGGTTGTCGGGGGAGTCGGGGGTCATGAGACCACCTCCACTGTGGTGATTTTGGACAGCTCGCGGCGGATCGCAAGCATGGCTGTGTAGGTGCAGAAGATGCGCTTCGGTTTGGCCTTGGCGCCGCGGATGAATGCGGCCAGTGCGGGGGCGATCTCCGGGTCGACGGCGCCGATCGCGACGTCGTCGTATTGCAGCCGCAACGCCATGTCGTAGGCGCGGGAGCCGGTGAGCTGGTCCACGCCGCCGTCTCGCAGCGTGTCRAACTCGACGTCCCACAGCCAGGACATGTCCCGGCCGTCGGCGTAGTTGTCGTTGATGGCCACCATGGTCGCGTAGCCGGCGGCCGGGAAGGACTTCAGGCCCAGCCGGAAGCCGCTGGGATTCTTGACCAGGACCAGTTCGAGCGGCAGCCCGTCGACAACCAGGCTCTCACCGCGGCCGAACGCCGGCGCCACGTTGGCGAGGGCCTTCAGCAGCCCGTCGTGGTCGGTGCCTGTGCCGCGGGCGCCGGCGATGGCCCGGGCCAGGGTCAGCGCCGCCGCAGCATTGAAGATGTTGTAGACACCGCGGAGCTTCATTCCCGTGGTGACCGTGCCGCCGTCGTACTCAAAGTCGGCGTCGTCGGCGCCCACCCGGCGGAGGACGACGTCGGCCGGCGGCCGCGGGGGTGCAGCGGGTACCGGGCTGCCGGGGGCGGCCCGCATGTCGTCGTCGTTGGGGAAGGTGCTCAGCAGCGAATCGTCGAGGCCGAAGTAGCGGACGTCGGGTCTGCCCGCGGGAAGGGTGTCAGCGATGCGCGCGACGCGCGGATCTTCAYGGTTCAGGACAACGGTACCGGTGGTTTTGGYGGCGATGTGCTGCAGCAGTTCGGCGGTCTTGTCGATCTCGCCGAAGCGGTCCAGTTGGTCCCGGAGGACGTTCAGCAGCAGGCAGTAACGCGGCGGGACCTGGTTGACGAAGTGCACGGCGTGCGCCTCGTCGAGTTCCAGCACGGCGACATCGGCGTCGAGCCGGCCGCGCCAGTCCACCTCACCCAGCAGCGCCGCTGCCACGCCCCGGGTGAAGTTGCTGCCGGTGCGGTTGGTGAAGACCTTCAGGCCCTGGCTTTCGAGCAGTTCCACCACCATTTTGGTGGTGGTGGTCTTGCCGTTAGTGCCGCTGACGACGGCGACGCCCAGCGGCAGCGCAGACAGCGTCCGCCGCATGAAGCCGGGGTCGATTTTTTCGACCACCAAGCCGGGGAGGGCAGAGCCTCCGCCGCGGAGCCGGGAGACCCGGCGGACGAGCTTGCCGAGCGGAACACTGAAGTAGAGCATGCCTTGTAATATATCCCAGCGGCAGCATGGAACCCGGCCCGCAGGCGCGCCCCGGCGCTGCTTCCTTGCGGCTTTAGTGCGGCTGCACGGAGCCCTGCGCACTATGCTGGCAGGATGACCACCCCCCTTTCCCTGCCCAGCCCCCGCGTGGGGTCAGGCCTCCGGATCGGCGTCCTCGCGCTCCAGGGCGACTTCCGCGAACATCTGCACGTCGTGGAAACCGCCGGGGCCGTCGGCGTGACCGTCCGCCGCCCCGCTGAATTGGACGGCCTTGACGGCCTCATCATTCCCGGCGGGGAATCGACCACCATTGACAAGCTTGCCCGGGCCTTCGACCTCCGGGATTCGCTGCGCGAACGCATCCAGGCCGGGCTGCCCGTCTACGGTTCGTGCGCCGGCATGATCCTGCTGGCCGACGACATCGCCGACCCCGCCACGGACCTGGCCGGCAATCCGCAGCAGACGTTCGGTGGACTCGACATCACGGTGCGGCGCAACGCCTTCGGCCGGCAGCGCGAATCGTTTGAGACCGACCTTGAATTCAAGGGACTCCAGTTCAGCGCGGGCGAGAGCGGCGTGGCCCCGGTGCACGCCGTGTTCATCCGCGGGCCGTGGGTGGAACGGGTCGGCGCCGGCGTCGAGGTCCTCGCCCAGGTGGAACCGTCCAAGGCCGGCCACCCGGAATCCCTCGACGGGACCGCTAGAATTGTTGCTGTGCGTTCCGGCAAGCTGCTGGCCACCTCCTTCCACCCGGAAGTGACCGGTGAGAAGCGCGTGCATGAACTGTTTATTCGAATGATCAGAGGAGAAGCGTAAGCATGTCAGGCCACTCCAAATGGGCGACGACCAAGCACAAGAAGGCCATCCTGGACAGCCGCCGGGCCAAGTCGTTCGCCAAGCTGATCAAGAACATCGAAGTCGCCGCGCGGATGGGCGGCCCCGACCTGGCCGGCAACCCGGGCCTGGAACTCGCTGTCACCAAGGCCAAGAAGACCTCGGTCCCCGCTGACAACATCGACCGCGCCATCAAGCGCGGCGCCGGCCTTACCGGCGAGGTCGTGGACTACACCGAAATCATGTACGAGTGCCGCGGCCCGCAGGGCTCCGCCCTGCTGATCGAGTGCCTGACGGACAACAAGAACCGCGCCGCCTCCGAAGTCCGGCTTGCCATCTCGCGCAACGGCGGCAGCATCGCCGACCCCGGATCGGTCAGCTACCTCTTCTCCCGCAAGGGCGTYGTCTCGCTRCCGAAGAACGGGCTGAGCGAGGACGACGTGCTGATGGCGGTCCTCGACGCCGGCGCTGAGGAAGTGAAGGACAACGGCGAGAGCTTCGAGATCCACTCCGAACCGACCGACCTGCAGGCCATCCGCGATGCGCTCAAGGAAGCCGGGATCGAGTACGACACCGATGAGGCTGAGTTCGTGCCCTCCATGCAGGTGCCGCTGGACCTGGACGCAGCCAAGAAGTTCATGAAGCTCGTGGACGCTCTGGAAGAGCTCGACGACGTGCAGAACGTCTACAGCAATGCCGACCTCAGTGACGAAGTGCAGGCCGCACTGGAAGCCGAGTGACCCTTCGCGTCCTCGGCGTCGATCCGGGCCTCACCCGCTGCGGGATCGGCGTCGTGGACGTTGAGAAGAACCGGCGAGCCACCATGGTGGCGTTCGGCGTCGTCGGCACGTCCCCGGACGAGGGCCTCGACCAGCGGCTGCTCGTGATTGCCACCTCGATCGATGACTGGCTGGACAAGTACCAGCCGCACGTCCTCGCCGTTGAACGGGTCTTCTCGCAGCTGAACGTCAGCACGGTGATGGGCGTGGCCCAAGCATCCGGCGTGGTGATCGCCGCCGCCGCGCGCCGCGGCATCCCGGTGGCGCTGCACACGCCGTCGGAGGTCAAAGCAGCCGTGACCGGCAGCGGAACCTCGAACAAGGACGCCGTCACCAAACTGGTCACCAAG
>NZ_JBFRFD010000305.1:0-4615 GCF_052114645.1 Arthrobacter sp. 2YAF22_2 | reverse complement strand
GCAGCCAGCCGGCCACCCGGGGTGCGTTGGTGGCCAGCGGCGGCAGCAGGGCGAGGATATTTCCGGCCAGGGAGCGGTGTTCCGCGGAGCCGGAGAGCGCGGAGTAGCTCAGGAGCGCCCCGGCGAACCCGGCGGCTCCGCTGGGGGTGGCGTTGTCGAAGGGATCCATCCCGTCGCGCCCGCCCTGGGCGTTGAAGACCTGCGCCGATTCCCCGGCCGCGTCGCGCAGCTCCCCGCCAGCGGCAAACTGGGCGCACGCGGCCGCCAGGATGTCCTCGGCCAGTTCATACCAGAGGGTCCGCCCGGACACGGCATAGAGCGCGAGCAGCCCCTCCGCGCAGAAGGCGTAGTCCTCGAGGAGTCCCCCGATCCCGCGGGCGGCACCGTCGTGGGATACCCGGACCAGGCGCCCGGGCGCGGCGCCCCGGGCCGGCATCCAGTGCACCCGTTCCAGATAGCCTGCGATGCGTTCGGCGGCACCCAGCAGGTCGGACCGGTCCAGCACCGCACCTGCCTCGGCCAGGGCTGCGATGGCAAGTCCGTTCCAGCCGGCGACCACCTTGTCGTCCCGGGCAGGTTGGGGCCGCGCCGTCCGGGAACGCAGCAGCACGGGCCGCGCCCGCCGCCACAGGTCATCGTCCGGACCATCCAGCCTTCGGCCCGGGTGCAGCGGCGAACCGGTTTCCGACACGGCGCCCCGGGGGTGGACGTTCATCATCCGTGCGAGGGCATGTCCGTCCGCGGGTCCCAGCAGTGCGCTGAGCTCCTCGGGTGTCCAGAGGTAGCTGGCCCCTTCGGAGTGCACCCCGTCCACCACGGTGTCCGCGTCAAGGGACGATGCCAGCGCCGCCGGAGCCCCGGAGTCCCCCGAAATGTCGGCGCCGCCGGGGCCGGTGCTGCCGAGTCCGAGCGCGGCGAGCATCCAGTCCGCGGTGCTGCCAGCGACGGCGGCGGCCTCCTCGGCCGTATACCCTTCCGTGCCGCCAAGCCGGACCCAGTGGACGTAGCAGCGCAGCAGCTGGGCATTGTCGTAGAGCATTTTCTCGAAGTGCGGTACGGACCAGTCGCGCGTCACGGAGTAGCGCGCAAAGCCGCCGTCGAGCTGGTCGAACAAGGCCGACCGAGCCATTGCGGCGAGCGTGCGTCCCGCCAGCCCGCGAGCGGTCTCCGCCGTGTCGGAGGCGACGGCGGCGTGCCGGATCAGGAACTCCAGCACCGCCGACGGCGGGAATTTGGGGGCCGCGCCGAAACCTCCGGCCGCATCCTCGGAGCGGGACAGTTCTCGCACTGCCGCGGAGAGCAGGGCCGCATCCGGGGCCGGCGCGGGGCCGTCCAGCCGGACGGCGGAGCCGGCCTGCGCGGCGGCAATTCCGCGTGCCAGCGCGTCGGCACTCGCTTCGACGGCGGTGCGGCGTTCCAGCCACGCCTCGCGGACCGCTTCCAGCACCTGGCGGAAGGAGGGCCGGCCGGGCATGGGCCGGGGCGGATAGTAGGTGCCGGCGTGGAAGGCCCGGCCGTCCGGCAGCAGGAAGACTGACATCGGCCAGCCGCCCTCGCCGCTGATCGCCTGCGTGGCGGCCATGTAGACCGCATCGACGTCGGGACGTTCCTCGCGGTCCACCTTGATGGCGACGAAGTTGGCGTTCAGGAAGGCGGCGGTGTCGTGATCCTCGAAGGACTCCCGGGCCATGACGTGGCACCAGTGGCACGCCGCGTAGCCGATCGACAAGAAGACCGGCACGTCGCGGGCCTCGGCGAAGCCGAACGCCTCATCGTCGAAGGGGCGCCAGTGCACGGGGTTGTCCGCGTGCTGGCGGAGGTAGGCAGAAGGTTCCCCGCCCAGCGCGTTGGCCGCACCGGGCGAAGCAGCGGAGGAGCCGGGCTCAGCGGTTCCCGGAGCCGGCGTCACCATTGGCCTCTGGCGGGGTATCGGCACGACCGGCGGCCGGCCATTGCTTCCCGTCCCGGCCATGCAGGCCGGCCCGGTGCGGCGCGGCCCCGGGAGCTCCGGCGCCGGGAAGCCCGGTCCCGGGAAGCGCAGGGACATCCGCCTCGGAGCGCTCTTCTTCCACCTGCGCACGATAGCGGACCCGGCGGATCCTGCGCACCATATCCACAATCAGCAGCGCGGTGAGCACCACGATGAATGCGGTCAGCAGGAAGCCCAGCAGGCCCGGGGTGACCTGATCCTGGTCGAGCCCCGGGCGCAAGGACGGCGACGGAGCGGGCGCCGGGGATGTCGCCAGGGCGATGAGCAAGGAATGCACGGTGGAAACCTTCTGTGAGGAGTATCTTCGGCAGGACTTCCATTGCTTCTACGCAGCATAGAAGTCCCTGCTGGATCTATCTTAGCCCGGCAAAGAAGTCCGTTTCGGGCACGTCTGCCTGGACCCGGGACTGGATCAGCGAGTAGTCCTCCCACGGCCAGGTCTGCCGCTGCATCGCCGGCGAGACAGCGAAGAAAAAGCCCTCCGGATCGACCTGGGTGCGGTGGGAGCGCAAGGCGTCGTCGCGGGCTTCAAAGAAGTTCCCGCACTCGATCTGGGTCGTGGTGGGGTGGGTGGGCGCCGGCGGCGTGTGGCCCTCGGCGTCGGCCTCCAGCCAGGCCGCGAGCCGTTCTGCGTACGGTGACTGCAGGCCGGCTTCCTCAAGCGCATAGTGCAAGGCGCGGAAGCGTTCCGGGCTGAAGGCCCGGTCATAGTAAAGCTTGCCGGGTTCCCAGGCCGCGCCCGTGCCGGGGTACCGCGCCGGGTCGCCGGCGGCTTCGTAGGCCTCGACGGCGACGCGGTGCGCCATGATGTGGTCCGGGTGCGGGTAGCCCCCGTTCTCGTCGTAGCTGAGGATGACGTGCGGCTTGAAAGCGCGGACCAGCCGGACCAGCGGCGCGGCCGCACGTTCCAGCGGCAAGGTGGCGAAAGAACCGGTCGGCAGCGGCGGGAGCGGGTCGCCTTCGGGCAGCCCCGAGTCGACGAAGCCCAGCCAGCGCTGGCGGATGCCCAGGACCCGGGCAGCGTTGTTCATTTCCAGCCGGCGGGCGCCCGCCATGTCCCGCTTGGGGTGCGGCGCCTTCTCCATCGCGGGGTTTTGAATGTCGCCGCGGGAACCGTCGGTGCAGGTGGCCACCATGACGTCTACGCCGGCGGCCGCGTACATGGCCATCGTCGCGGCACCCTTGCTGGACTCGTCGTCGGGGTGGGCGTGGACGGCTAGGAGCCGGAGCGGAGCCGGCTGGCTGGGGGGCGCTGTCATCGTCGGACGGCTCCTCTTTCTCTTGCGGATTTTTCTGCTGCGAATTCGGTGCTGCGCGGGCGGAACGGGAGTGCGGACTTTCGCACGCCCGATCCACACTAAACTGGATTGGTGACTTCCGAGGAGCAGCCTGCCCCGCCCGCGCCGGCACCTACCAGCCTAGCCAATCGTTACGGCGGTCAAAAGCGTGCGCTGAGCGGCAAGACGCGGCGGGCCGTTCTGGTCGCCGGCGTCGCGGTCGGAATCGGCTTCCTGGCGTGGGTCTCGACGTCGGCGGCCACCGAATCGGTCAGCTTCAAGGACCTTGGCTACAGCACCCCGGACGCCACCTCGGCCGAGATCGATTTCCAGGTCATCAAGAATCCCGGCACGGCCGCCAAGTGCGCGGTCAAGGCCCTGGACTCCAAGTTCGCCGTGGTTGGCTGGAAGGTCGTGGACATCGGTCCCAACGCGGCCGAGGACGGCGCCGACGGCGGCCGCACGACGGTGCACCGGACCACGCTGCGCACCGAATCACAGTCCGTGTCCGCCGTCGTCGACGGCTGTTGGATCCCGGCCGCGTCGAAGTAAGGCATCCCCCCGCGGGAAGCGGCTCCCGGCGTAACACGGTGTGATCTGCACCGCAGCCGTTCTTGGGTTTATCCACAGCATTGACTACAATGGATCAATACCTCTGCCCCGCTGAGTTGGTTACTGAGATCCATAAGTGGCCACCGTGGCGGGGTCTTTGCTTGTTTGACCAGTTTGTTTGACCAGCTTGTTTGACCACTAAAAGGAGAAGTCCGTGTCGACCACCAACAGCGCAACTGCAGCTTGGCTTACCCAGGAAGCTTTTGACCGCCTGAAGGCAGAACTGGACCACCTCTCCGGCGCCGGCCGTGCAGACATCGTTCAGAAGATCGAAGCTGCCCGTCAGGAAGGCGACCTCAAGGAGAACGGCGGCTACCACGCGGCCAAGGAGGAGCAGGGCAAGATCGAGGCGCGCATCCGCCAGCTGACCGCGCTGCTCCGGGACGCGCACGTCGGCGAGCCTCCCGCCGACGACGGCATCGTCGAGCCCGGCATGATCGTGGTTGCCAAGATCGCCGGCGACGAAGAAACGTTCCTGCTCGGCTCCCGCGAAATTGCCGGCGACTCCGACCTGGACGTCTTCAGTGAGAAGTCACCGCTGGGATCGGCCATCGTCGGCCACAAGGAAGGCGACAAGCTCAGCTACACCGCCCCGAACGGCAAGGACATCACGGTGGAGATCCTCTCCGCCAAGCCGTACGTCGGCTAATTGCACTTGCGGTTAAACCCCGACGCCGGCCCTCCCCTCAGTGGGACGGTCGGCGTCGGCGTTTAAGGACGGCTCAGAACTTGGTGC
>NZ_JBFRFD010000304.1:0-4618 GCF_052114645.1 Arthrobacter sp. 2YAF22_2 | reverse complement strand
GCTGCTGACAGCGGTCCTGCTGGGCACCGCGGGCTGCGCCTCCGGGGGCGGGACGGCGGCCCCGTCCACGGCCATGGCCCCGCCGCCCAGCGCATCGGCCACCGGAAGCATGGACATGAGCTCCAGCGGCACCCCGACCAGCGGTTCGACGGCGGCAAATTCGCCGGCAAGTTCGACGGCGGCCATCACCATCAGCGGCTTTGCCTTCGGCGCGCCGCTGGTTGTCCCCGCCGGCGCGACGGTGACCGTGACCAACATGGACAGCGCCGAGCATACGGTCACCGCCGACACYGGCTCGGCGTTCGACGTCGAAATCAAGGGCAGCGGCGGCACGGCAACCTTCACGGCACCGTCCACTCCGGGAACCTACGCCTTCCACTGCAAGTATCACCCCAACATGCACGGGTCGCTGACGGTCAAGTGAGCGTACCCATCCGCCGCGGCACGCTGGCCCGGGGACGCGCCCGGGGACTGGACCTGGCCCTGCGGGGGCTGACCGCTGTTGCCCTGCTGACCGACGCCGGCGTCCACTTCCACCTCGCCCCCGGTTACCAGGCCGGGTCGCCGCAGGGTATCGGCCAGGGCAACTTGTTCCTGCTCGAAGCCGCCGCGGCTGCGCTCGCCGCGCTGGCTGTGCTGTTGCGCGGCAGCCGGGCGGCCTACGCTTTCGCCTTCCTGGTGGCGCTGAGTGCCTTCGCCGCCGTCGTGTTCTTCCGCTACGTGGACCTGCCCGCGTTCGGACCGTTCCCGGCCATGTACGAGCCCGTCTGGTACTTCGAGAAGACCGCCAGCGCCGTCGCGGAGGGCGCCGGCGCGGTCCTCGCGGGCATCGGCTTGGCCCGCACGCGGCGTGCCGGCGCCACCGGGCGGGTCCACCGATGAGCCGACGACGCATGTCCTGAACGGCGCGTTGCTAGCATGGGGGCGAGGTGTCCATGCAAAATAGAATCCCCCGCCGCGCGACGGCCGACCTGACGGTCGCCGCGGCCGCGTACCTGGCAGCGGGCACTTGGCTGGCGTCTGTTTCCGCCCCGAATGCTGCCGCCGGTTTCCTGGCCGTGGGCGCCGGTGCCGCCCTGCTGGGCCGCCCTGCCGGCGCCATCCTGCTGCGGAGGCCCCGGATCTGCACTCCGGCCGACCGGGTCACCCTGGTCCGGGCAGGGCTGGCGGCATGCTGCGCGGTCCTCACCGTCAGCGGCGTCCTCGGCCGGCAGCTCCCGGGAACGCTGCTTGTCGTCCTCGRCGCTGCGGCCTTCGCTCTCGACGCCGTCGACGGTCCGGTGGCGCGGCGCACCGGCTCCGCCACCGCCGCGGGCGCGCGTCTGGACACGGAGACAGATGCCGCGCTCACCCTCGTGCTGTCCGGTGCCGCCGCTGTGACGGTGGGGCTATGGACGCTCCTGATCGGGCTGCTGTACTACGTGTTCACCCTTGCCGGCCGGTGGCGCCCGGGCCTGAAGCAAACCCTTCCGCCTTCACCGGTGCGCAAGGCCATCGGCGGCTGCCAGCCGGTGGCCCTGCTGTTTGCCCTTGCACCCGGTGTCCCGCCGGCTCCGGCGACGCTGGCCGTCGTCGCGGCCCTGGCGCTGCTGTTGTTCTCATTCGGCCGGGACGTAGCCGTCCTGGAGAGGATGCGCTCCGCCCGGCTGCGCCACCCGGAGCTGGTCGGCTGAATCTGTGCTGCGCTTAGTCCTTGCTCCGGGCCCGACTGGGCTGTACCCGCGGCGGTTCGCCGGGCATCTTCGGGAAATCCGGCGGGAACGGCAGCTCCCCGAGGCCCGAGGCCAGGTCCCGCTCCCACCACCCAAGCAGGACATCGATTGAGCCCGGGTGGGACTGCATGTCGGCCCAGGGATCCCCGGTGGCCTTGAGCCGCGCCGGGACCGTGGCGACGGTGAAGTGCAACGGGTCCGCACCGTCCAGCTCGTCCCAGCCCAGCGGGCAGGACACGGTGGCTGCGGGAAGCGCCCGGGGGCTGTAAGCCCCGGCTATGGTGCGGTCACGGTTGGCCTGGTTGAAATCTACGAAGACTCTGGCGCCGCGTTCCTCCTTCCACCACGCCGTGGTGACTTCCGCCGGCATCCGCCGCTCGAGTTCGCGGGCGGCAGCGATGACGGCGTGCCGCACCTCGAGGAACTCATGCTCCGGCTCGATCGGCGCGAAGACGTGCAGTCCACGGTTGCCGGAGGTCTTGATGAAGGCGGTCAACCCCGCCTCGGCCAGCACCTTGCGCAATTCCAGGGCCGCGGGCACGGCATCACCGAAGCCGGTGCCGGGCTGCGGGTCAAGGTCGATCCGCAGCTGGTCCGGGTTGTCAGGGTTTCGGGCTCTCGACGCCCACGGGTGGAAGACCACGGTGTTCATCTGCACGGCCCATACGGCGGCGGCCGTATCGTTGATCACCAACTGGGGATGGGACCGGCCGCTCGGATAGACCACGTCGACGGCATCCACGAAGTCCGGGGCGCCCTTGGGCGGGTTCTTCGAGAAGAACTGCTCACCGTCGACGCCGCCCGAGAACCGTTGCAAGGTGATGGGCCGGTCGCCGTTGGCCGCCAAAAAGGGCTCCCCCACGGCGATCATGTACTGCGCAAGGTCCAGCTTGGTCAGGCCTGCCTCGGGCCAGAGCAGCCTGCTGGGGCTTGAAATCCTGATGTCCCTGCTGCCGTCCGGTCCCTCCACGGAAACCATTGCTTCGTCGCGCGCCATGAGGACAAGCTACCCCGGGGCAACGCGCAGCGAAAGCGCCAGACCGGGTCCGATGAGCTGGCAGCGAGGCCATGGCAGGCACCGCCGGCCCCGGCCGCGCCCGGGTCCCGTCAGAGCCAGGCGGTCCTGCGCAGCGGCGGTTCGGCGCCGCCTGGGCGCCGCACCAAAATCTGGTTAACCCCGGTCACGCCGACTTCGAATCCCAGCGCACTGGCGGCCATGTAAAGGCGCCAGACCCTGGCCCGGCCGAGGCTGCTGGCCTCGGCCGCCTCGTCCCAGTGGCTCTCCAGGTTCTGCACCCAGGCCCGCAGGGTCAGCGCGTAGTGCTGGCGCAGCGCCTCGACGTCGAGCACCTCAAAGCCGCCGCCCTCCAGGGCGACCATCATCTCGGCCAGGCTAAGCATCTCCCCGTCCGGAAAAACGTACCGCGGGATAAACGAATCGGGATCCGGGTCGGTTGGCCCGGCGTTCCACGAGATGGCGTGGTTCAACAGCCGGCCGCCGGGGTGCAGGAGCCCATGCAGTCGGGACACATAGCGGCCCATCTGTTCGCGGCCCACGTGTTCAGACATGCCGATGGAACTGATGGCGTCGAAGGGGCCGTCGTCCACATCGCGGTAGTCCTGGACGCGGATCTCCACCCGCTCCGTCAGCCCCGCTTCGGCAACCCGTTTGCGCGCCAGTTCGGCCTGCTCGGCGGACAGGGTGACGCCCACGACGTCGGCCCCGTAGCGTTGGGCGGCGTGCAGCGCGAAGCTGCCCCAGCCGCAGCCGACGTCCAGGACGCGCATTCCGGGACGCAGTCCGAGCTTGCGGCACACCAGGTCGAGCTTCGCTTCCTGGGCCGCGTCCAGGCCGGTGTCCGGGCTGTCCCAGACCGCGCAGGAGTAGACCAGGGTGGGACCCAGCACGAGGGCATAGAACCGGTTGCCGACGTCGTAATGGTGCGAGATGGCGGCGGCGTCACGCCGGCGGGAGTGCCGGCGCCCCTTGCGGGCCACCCGGGCTTCTTCCGGAGGCAGCGCCGGATTCGGGCCCAGCGCGCCGAGCCGCACTGCTGCAGCGGCCAACGCCACAAGCTCCCGGACGGTGGGCCGCCGGAACGGCCCGGGTTCAGCGAACTTGCCCGCCGAACTGAGGGCGGCGAAGGTGGCGAAGATGTCATCCGGCGCTTCAATGTCGCCGGCTACGTAGGCACGGCTCAGGCCCAGCTGGCCGGGTGACCAGAGGATCCGCCGCAGCGCCCGGCGCGAGTGGAACACCACCCGGGGGGCGCCCTCCGGTCCTGCCTCCGAACCATCCCAGGCACGCAACCGAAGCGGGATGTCGGTGGTTCCAAGAACAATGGCCAGTGCCCCGGCCAGCCGCGTCGCGGCCCCAGCAGTTGTTGCCATGCTTGTTTCCTCTCAGACGCCGGCATCCCAGCCTCAATCTATTGGCAACCGGGCCGCCGGAACAGGGGCCGGACGTCCCCGATGCGGCCGGCAGCGGGAAACCCGGCGGGCTGGTACTCCCGGCGGGCGGTGATTAGGGTGGCTCACATGGCTGAGAGTTTTTCGTCCCTGGTGGACGCGTTCAAGAATGTCGGGGTGTCCCGCGCCTACGGCGACCCCGTCCAGCTCGGCGGCGAGGAACTTATCCCCGTGGCGCTGGTGTCCTTCGGGTTCGGCGGCGGAAGTGCCCCGGCTTCCGACGATGCACCGGCGGGCTCGGGCGGCGGGGGCGGCGGCTTCGTACTGCCCCTCGGGGTGTATGCCGGCCGACGGGGCGGCGGGGTCGTGTTCAGGCCCAACCCGATCGCCGTGCTGATGGGCCTGGCACCGGTGGTGTGCGCCATTGGCCTGTCACTGCGCGGCTTCACCTCGCGCGGCGTCCTGCGCGGAAAACTGCATGGCCGCTGAGCTTCCCC
>NZ_JBFRFD010000303.1:0-4634 GCF_052114645.1 Arthrobacter sp. 2YAF22_2 | reverse complement strand
GGGCGGCGCCCGGCGGGGCGGCGCCCGGCGCGCCGGCGCAGAGCGCAGCAAAAAGGCCGGAAGCTGATGCTTCCGGCCTTTTTGCTACGGGGTGGAGCCTCGTTGCCGGGCTCCGTAGGTGGAGATGGGGGGAATTGAACCCCCGTCCGATGTCGTGTTGTCAGGGCTTCTCCGGGCGCAGTTCGCGTCGGATTTTCTCGGCCCCAGCCATCCTGCGAACAGGTGGCTGATCCGGGCCCAGTCATCTAAGAGTCCCGTTCACCCCGATGACGGAGGTAAACAGCAGTGGCTATCTAAATGACGCCAGGATCCGGGGCAATAGCAACCTCGGGCTGACGGACTGTCTTACTGCTTAGGCAGCGAGAGCGAAGTCAGTGCGTTTTGATTCGGCACTTATTGGTTTGCAGACAGCGTTTACGAGATAATTCTGCATCCTCGGCCCGCTTCACCTGTCGCGACTAACATCGTCGAAACCGATCATCCCCGTATTTTGTTGTCAAACACTTTCAATCAAACCGGACTGGAACCTTGCGGTTCCTTCCCGGACTACTAAGCATAACGCACGGACTGCCGGAAATCTTCCCGGCGCCAGGGCGGAACGTCAGGCCCGGTTCCGCTCGCGCATGACGCGCAGGGCCTCGCGCTTGTCCTGCTGCTCGCGCAGGGTCTGGCGCTTGTCGTATTCCTTCTTGCCGCGGGCGACGCCGATTTCCACCTTCGCGCGGCCGTCCACAAAGTAGAGCTGCAACGGCACGATGGTGAAGCCCGATTCGCGGATCTTATGCGAGATCTTGGTCAGCTCCTCGCGGTGCAGCAGCAGCTTCCGACGCCGGCGGGCGGCATGGTTGGTCCAGCTGCCCTGGTGGTACTCGGGGATGTGGATGCCCTCCATCCACAACTCGTCGTTGTAGAAGGTGCAGAAGCCGTCCACCATGGAGGCGTGGCCTTCGCGCAGGGACTTCACTTCGGTGCCCATGAGCGCGATGCCCGCTTCGTAGGTGTCCAGGATGTGGTAGTCGTGCCGGGCCTTGCGGTTGGTGGCCACTACCTTCCGGCCACTTTCTTTCGGCACGGTAGAACTCCTCGGATCTGTTGATGGCTGGCTCCGGCCGGGGTGGCGCGGAGTACTCCAGTTTAGAGCAGACCCATCGGGTCCACTGCCTTGCCGTTAACCCACGTCTCGAAGTGCGAGTGGCAGCCGGTGGAATTGCCGGTGGTACCGGAGTAGGCGATCAACTGGCCCTGACTGACCTGCTGGCCCGCCGAGACCACCACCGAGGTGTTGTGGTAGAAGATCGTGGTCAGCGAGTTGCCCTGCACGACGCCGTGGGAGATCTTCACGTGGTTGCCGCCGCCGTCGTTGCCCCACCCGGCGGAGAAGACGGTGCCGGCGGCCGGAGCGTAGACCGGGGTACCGCACGGGGCACCGAAGTCGATGCCGGTGTGCATGTAGCCGCCCTGGCCGTAGAAGTCGATGGTGCCCGGCGGCGTCGCGCGCCAGCCGAAGCCCGAGGTGATCGGAATGCCGTTGAACGGGCTGCGCAGGCCGAAGGCGGACACCGGGCCCGGGGGCGCAGGAACGTACGGCTGGGCGGCCTGCCCCTGGGCACGCGCCGCCGCGGCGGCCGCCTCGGCGATCCGCTTCTGCTCGGCCTCCCAGGCTTCGCGCAGCTTGCGGTCACGTTCGACGATTTCAGCCGCGACCGCGTCCTGCTGGGCCTTGACCTGGGCAAGCTGGCTCTGGATGCCCGGCTTGGCGGCCTGGAGTTCACCGTTCAGGCGGGTGGTGTCGGCGATGAGTTTGTCCACCTGGGCCTTCTTGCTTTCGGCCTCGTCGCGGGCCGCCTTCTCGCGGGCCAATGCGGCGTCGGCCTTGGCCTTGAGGTCCGTGATCTCGGCTTCAACGGCCTGCAGGCGGGCCTGCGAGTTCACGTTCGTGGCGTTCTGCTGGGTGAGCTTGTCCATCGCGGAGTTCTGGCTGCGTAGTGCCTGGTCCGCCAGGTCAATGGTGTCGGTCAGGCTGCCGCCCTTGTTCGAGCCGAAGAAGAGCGCCAGGTTGGACGGCACGCCGCCGGACTTGTAGGCCTGGGTGGCGATCTGCCCGATCAGTTTTTTGGTGTCGGTGATTTTCTGCTGATCGGTTTCCAGCTGCTGGGTGATCTTGGCTTTGTTCTGCTGCGCCAGATCGACGCGCGCGGCGAGGGCCTCCACCTCCTTGACGGCACCGGCCACGCGGCCCTGCGCGTCAAGCAGCGCCTGCTGGGCGCCCGGAAGCTGCCCCTGGTAGAGCACCAGGTCGCCGGCGGCCTTGGCGATCTTCGCATCCACGAACTCCAGTGACTGCTGGACGCGCGCTGCCTCGGCGTTAAGGGCCGCCTGCTGGTCCTCGAGGGTGTCGGCCGAAGCCACCGGGGCAAAGCCGCCCAGGTTGGCGGCCAGGACCAGCACCACGGCGGCACCGATCAGACGGCTGCGGCGGACGGCCTGCCGGACCGTCGCCGTGTTTCGTGCCGGGGCGGTGCGTCGGTCCATCGGTGTCATGAGCATTCCTCTTCGTTGCGCAAAGCTAAACCCTCAGGTAGCGGCGGAGTGTCAGGAGTGATGATGTCCCTGCCAAGAGGACGCCCAGGCCGATCAGGGCCGGTGCCAGCATCAGCGTCTGGGCGGGGGAAATGAAGGCGGTGTCCGGATACTGCTGGGACAGGACTTGGCCCAGGAAGAAGTGCGCCACGGCCCAAAGGGTGCCGGACGCCAGGGCCGCGCCGATCACGGCCGCGATCACGCCTTCCAGAATGAAGGGCAGCTGGATCACGGTCTTGGACGCGCCCACCAGGCGCATGATTCCGGTTTCCCGGCGGCGGCTGAAGGCGGAGAGCCGGATGGTGGTGGCGATCAGCAGGATGGCACAGACAATCATCACCCCGGCGACGCTGACGGCCACCAGGGAGGCGGCATTCATCGCGGAGAAGAGCCGTTCCAGCAACTGCCGCTGGTCGATGACGGATTCCACACCCGCCTGCGAGGAGAAGTTCTCGCTGATCACCTGGTACTTCCCCGGGTCCTTCAGGTTGATCCGGAAGGACGCCGGGAGCTGGTCCGGGGTGACCGAGTCCACGATTGGCGAGTTGGAGAACTGTTCCTTGAAGTGCTTGTACGCCTCGTCCTTTGATTCGAACTGGAAGTCGTTGACGTACTGGGCCACGGACGGGGACTGCAACAGCTTCCGCAGGTTGTCCTGCTGCTCCGGGGTGGCAGGACCGGTGGCGCAGCCGGGCGCCGTCGAGCCGTCACTGCAGAGGAAGATGGCCACCTGAACCTTGTCGTACCAGTACCCCTTCATCTGGTTGATCTGCAGCTGCAGCATGCCGGCGGCGCCCACGAAAGTGAGGGACACGAAGGTGACCAGGATGACGGAGACCACCATGGACAGGTTGCGGCGCAGGCCGCTGCCGATTTCGGACAGGACAAAGGCGAGTCTCACAGCTGGCCCTCCCCGCTCGCGTCCCGCAGCCGGCGGGACTGGCCCACCACCGGGATCATCGAGGTGTACAGGGCCTTGGCCTCGTCACGGATCACGACGCCGTTCTTGAGCTCCACCACGCGTTTGCGCATCTCGTTGACGATGTCGTCGTCGTGGGTGGCCATCACCACGGTGGTGCCGTTCTGGTTGATCTTGTCGAGGACGCCCATGATGCCCATGGAGGTGGTCGGGTCCAGGTTGCCGGTGGGCTCGTCGGCCAGCAGGATGCCGGGACGGTTGACGACGGCGCGGGCGATCGCCACGCGCTGCTGCTCGCCGCCGGACAGCTCGTGCGGCAGCCGGTTCTCCTTGCCTTCGAGGCCGACGGTCTTGAGGACCTCCGGGACGGTCTCGCGGATGACGCTGCGGCTCCGGCCGATGACCTGCATGGCGAAGGCGACGTTGGCGAACACCGTTTTCTGGGGCAGCAGGCGGAAGTCCTGGAAGACGACGCCGATCCCCCGGCGCAGCCGCGGCACCCGCCAGCTGGAAATCTTGGCCACGTTCTGGCCGGCGACATAGACGGTGCCCGAGGAGGCCCGGTCTTCCTTCAGCACGAGGCGCAGGAAGGTCGATTTGCCGGAGCCGGACGCACCCACGAGAAAGGCGAACTCGCCCCGGTCGATTTCCAGGTTGATCGAATCCAGCGCCGGCCGCGCCTTCTGGTCGTAGACCTTGGTGACATTTTCGAAACGGATCATGGCCCTAAGTGCCCTGCAGGAGCCGGGCATTTTTCAGACCAGTTCTGCCGCCGGGGCGCGGGCTTTCTTTTGGGGGAAGTAGGGCACCGGCCTCTCGACTATACGCACGGGTAACAACTCCGGCGCAGGAACCCGGGGGTGTGTCGCAGGATTGGGCCGTTACTTCTCGGCGTTTCGGTTGTCGGTCCGCCAGCGGATGCCGGCGTCAATGAAGTCGTCGATTTCGCCGTCGAACACCGCCGACGTGTTGCCGACCTCGTGTTCGGTGCGGAGGTCCTTGACCATCTGGTACGGGTTGAGCACGTAGGAACGCATCTGGTCGCCCCAGGACGCCTTGACGTCGCCGGCGAACGCCTTCTTCTCGGCGTCTTCCTGCTCCTTCTTCAGCAGCAGGAGCCGGGACTGCAGCACGC